>JBHEOZ010000131.1:5628-5908 GCA_046260555.1 Desulfurivibrionaceae bacterium | reverse complement strand
TCCCCCGCCACAGGCTATATCAATCCGGTATCCGAGATGTTTGATGATCATCGCCGGATCCTGAACGTTCCAGGCCGGCCGCCCCTTGCCCAGCTCCGTTTCCCAGAAGATATCGCCGTCCCGCTCCCTGCGGTATCCATGCCAGAGGATAAAATCGCCGCGGTTCCAGCGGTTGCCCTCATAGGTGTCCTTACGGTACCGGATTTTCCTTTTCGGCCAGCGGCTCATATCGAGGCCGTAGAGCTTGCCGAACCCGGAAAACTTGAGAGGATCGTAAAAA
>JBHEOZ010000131.1:409-5441 GCA_046260555.1 Desulfurivibrionaceae bacterium | reverse complement strand
TTTTCTTAGCCGAGCTGACAATCGACTTATCCTCAACGTCGGTAAAATTGATCAGCCTCTCCACCCCATAACCGAGGTATTCGAGATATCGTTGCAGGACGTCCTCGTAAAGGAAAGTTCGATAATTCCCGAGATGGGGCCGGTCATAGATGGAGGGACCGCAGGTGAAAATCTTAACATGCCCTTCGGCCAGGGGCGCGAAAAGCTGTTTTTTGCTGGCCAGGGAATTATACAACTTCAGGGGTTGATCGTCTTTTTTCGGGCTAACCATGGCGACTCCCATCTATTTCTTGATTATTTCCCGGTCCGCACGGGAATGAAAACTCAGCCAAGCAAACCGCTCTGTTTGAGGCCGTCGAAGACAAACTGCACCGCCAGGGCGCACAACAATACTCCCAGGACCCGGCTCAGCACATGGGCGCCGGTGACCCCGAGCAGATGCTGGATGCGGCCCGCCACCAGAAGACAGGCCAGGGTCAGGACCATGATCGCCAGCAGGGCGCCAAGCACCACAACCTGCGCCGCCGGTTCGCCGGCCGCCTTGCTCATCATCAGAACCGAGGCGCTCATCGCGCCGGGCCCGGCCAAAAGCGGGGTGGCCAGGGGGAAGAACGAGATATCCTCCCGGCTCCTGGCTTCGATAGTTTCGGCCTCGGTGACCGATACTCCGCCCGAACTGCGGGCAAAGACCATGTCGATGCCGATCAGCAGCAAGAGAATGCCTCCCGCGGTGTAAAGGGCCGGCCACGAAATCCCGAGAAGGGCCAGCACCATTTCGCCGACAAGGGCGAACAGCAGGAGGATTCCGGCCGCCGCCAGGGTTCCGCGCCATGCCATGGCCCGACGCTCTGCCGAGGTCGTCCTCCGGCTCAGTACCGCGAAGAGCACCGCCACATCGACCGGCCCAATGGTTACGAAGAAGGTGGTCAAAGCAACGACACCCAACTCCCAATTCATGGTCGTTCCCTGCTCGTTATTATATTCATGCTCCCGGCCTCGGAATCCACAAGTTTACAGAGCAAGTTTCGTCATTCCGGCATCTCCTCAGCCGGAATCGGATCAAATAATTGTATCACACAAATCTTGCCAAAGGGATTGGCGCTTTCAATTAATTTCAGTCAGGGCCGGGGCTGATTATTCGCCTTAACTGCCCAAAACCCTTTTTCGCGGCCTCATTTTAATATAGAGTGGTGGTATTCATATTGATAAGTTCGCAAAAAGTCAGGGGATGGCTAAGCAAAAAGTTCGATATGCGCCCCACAGGAAGTGCCCCCCTCAAGGGGGGATTGAACAGAACCCTCCTCACGGAAGGATTGAACAGAACCCTTGGGGTGCGCCACGACGCAGTAGATCGGAGTTTTTGCGACGCCATCAAAATTTAACCACGGGCAATCATCATGGGAATCGCCGCGGATTTCATCACCATCGTGGTCGCCGCCCTGTTCGGCGCGATCATCTTTCAACAGTTCAAACAGCCGATCATCCTCGGCTACATCTTCGCCGGTCTGCTGATCGGTCCCCATGCCGCCGGGCTGGTCACCGAACTCCATCAAATCGAGCTGCTCTCCGAAATCGGGGTGGCCCTGCTGCTTTTCGCCCTCGGCCTCGAATTTTCCCTTACCGAACTGCGACCGGTCCGCAAGATCGCCCTGATCGGCGCCCCCATCCAGATCGGCCTGACCATCGGCTACGGCTATCTGATCGGCCGTTATCTGGGCTTCGCGCCCGCCCCGTCCATCTGGTTCGGGGCGATCATCTCCCTGTCCAGCACGATGGTCATCCTGAAAACCCTGATGGCCCAAGGCTGGATGGGCACCCTCTCGAGCCGGGTGATGATCGGCATGCTGATCGTCCAGGACCTGGCCGTGGTGCCGATGATGATCATCCTCCCCCAACTGGGCGCGGGGGAAAGCGGCCTGCCGCTCCTCGGGATGGCGGCCCTGAAGTCCGCCTTCTTTCTGGCCGTGATGATTCTGATGGGCACCAGACTTCTGCCCTGGCTGCTGAAACATATCGCCCGCTGGAACTCCCGGGAACTCTTCATGCTGTCGATCACCGCCATCGGCCTGGGCATCGGCTATGCCACCTATCTGTTCGGGCTCTCCTTCGCCTTCGGGGCCTTTGTGGCCGGCATCGTCTTAAGCGAAAGCGACTACGGCCACCAGGCCCTAAGCGATATTCTGCCGCTGCGCGATATCTTCGGGCTGCTCTTTTTCACTTCCGCCGGGATGCTGCTGGATCCCGCCTACTTTGTCTCGCACCTGGGGAGCGTCAGCCTGGTCCTGCTCCTGATCCTGATCGGCAAGAGTCTGTTGTTCTGGGCGATTGCCCGCTTGTTCCGCTACCGGAATATCGTACCGATCGCCGTCGGCCTGGGGATGTTCCAGGTCGGAGAGTTCTCCTTCGTGCTGGTCAAGGTCGGCCTCGAAAAGGAGGCGATCACCGCCGAGATGTACTCCCTGGTCCTGACCGTCGCGGTGATCAGTATGATCCTCACCCCGTTTGTTTCGCGGCTCAGCGGCCCGCTTTATTCGCTGCGCAAACGGATGTTCAGGCACGAACCTTTCCAGAGCGTCAACCTGCCGGCGGCCGGCCTGCGGGATCATGTGGTTATCGCCGGCGGCGGCCGGGTGGGACAGCATATCGCCCAGGTCCTGAGGCTGCTGCGGGTGCCCTTCGCGGTGGTGGAACTGAGCCAGCAGAGGATCGAGGCGTGCAAGGAGGCAGGGATCCCGGTGATCTTCGGGGATGCGAGCCAACCGGTGGTGCTGGAGGCCGCCGGCATCGAGCGGGCCAGGATGCTCCTGGTCACCGTTCCCGCCATGCTGGTCGCCCTCGGTACGGTCCGCAAGGCTCGACAACTCAATCCCGATCTGCATATTGTCGCCCGGGCCGAGGGGGTGGTGCAGATGAATGAACTGGAGCGGGAGGGGGTCAACCTGGTGGTCCTGCCCGAACTTGAGGCGGGGCTGGAAATCGCCCGCCAGGCCATGGCCTGGCTGCAGGTGCCGGCCACCGTCATCCAGGGCTATACCGATACGATCAGACATGAACACTACCGGCCCCTGCAAGACGCCGGGGTCGACAATCAGGTGATGGCCATCCTGCGCCACGCCAAGGACCTCCTCGAATTGGCCTGGATCGAGCTGCCCCAGGAAAGCCCGATGCTGGGCAAATCGATCGGCGAGCTCCACATCCGCCGGACCATCGGGGCCACCGTTGTCGGGGTGATCCGCCAGGAAAAGTTCAACCCCAATCCCGGCGCCGATTTTGTATTTCGCAAGGGCGATGTGGTGGCGGTGATCGGCGACATCCGAGCCCGGCAGGGTTTTCAGGATCTGGTCGCGGGGATAAAGGGAGCCGCGGAGCAACCCCCGGACGCCGCCGCTCCTACACCGGACCAGGGGATCCGCTCATCCTGAACCTGTCGAAGGAAGGGTTTTTTCTACTTTTTGCGTAGGCCATCGATCTTGATAGTTCGCAAAAAGTTGCCTGCCACGTCATTGCGAGGAGCAAAGCGACGAAGCAATCCAGTATTTTCAACTAGTTAGATATGTCTGGATTGCTTCGCTACGCTCGCAATGACTTGCTTTTTGACTTTTTGCGACGCCGTCAATCTTCGGAGTTTTTTAGCGCCGCCCGCAATCACGACCGCATAGCCGCATTGGATAAAGCTGAGTTGAGCAGCTGGCCTGCTCAAATGAAACTTATGCCCTTGCGGTATAAGCCCGCCCCTCAGCCCCGGTGGTATTGACCATGTACCCCTTTTCGCAATTTCTTGAAGGTAGATTCCAGAAATTCCACCCCGACCAGAACCCCGAGAGTAACCAGGGTAAGGGCCAGGGCGGTAAACAGATAACCCATACCGATCACCACCCCGATGGCGGCCAGAATCCAGATCACCGCCGCCGAGGTCACCCCTTTGACGATGCCCTCCTTGCCCATGATCACTCCGGCGCCGAGGAAGCCTACTCCGGTGATGACCTGGCCGACGACCCGGGCCGGATCGGCTGCGGGGCCATCCAGCATGGCCCCGAACGAAACGAAGATCTCGGTGCCGAGACAGATCAGAATCGAGGTGCGAATGCCGGCCGGTTTGCCGCGCCACTGCCGTTCAAAGCCGATCAACCCGCCGCAGAGCAGGGTAACCAGAATCTTCAGCCAGAACAGTTCGGAAAGTGCGTTAGCCAGATCCATTTTATGTCGCCCGGTGACCTTTGAAGTTCATTGGTTTTGTCGTTTCTTGGCGATTATAGCATATTGCCGCAGGCGAACAACTTTACTTTCCGGCCATCTTCCTGTTGGGGCCAATGCTTTAGAAATCCCCCCAGACGGGTGCCGCCCCCCGGAGAATCCACGGAGCCGCGCTACTCAGGTGGAAACCCACAAAATCAGTCCGACCGACTTTTGCCTTCCGCCCCCCGATTCTCCCCGAATCGGTGCCCCTCGCTTACGGCCCGGATCCAGAGAGGCAACGATATCGACCCTTCCCGCTCTGGTTTTCAGGCAAGAAAAGCCAGATGGTAATCGTCCGGATCACTGAACTCGAAGTAATCGCAGAGCAGTTCCTCCCCTTTGCCGATGGCGAGCATGGCGAACATGGTGTTGTGGCGCCGGTCGTTGCCGACATTGCCCCGCTCCCGCGAATGGTTCATGAACTGGGCGTGGTCCAGACAGAGGTGGAAGAGCTCCCGCTCCTTATAACTCTGGCGGCGGATGGTGTCGCGCGCCGCCGGGGCAAGGGTGTTCAGCAGTTCCAGCCACCGCTCCCGGCTGAAAGAGAGGTCGACCCCGGGGTGATACTCCCAGATCGTCGTGCCCTGATCGATGTCGTCCCCGGCAAAAAGCCCGACACCGTGGACCGGAGAGCGGTCGAGATAGGTTTTGATCTTAAGCATGGCTGCGCTGCTCCGGCTGTTGGCTTTACAGATAATGGACCGGGTCGGGATTGAGCAAGATGCAACCTCCAGTTCGGTAAATTCCCAGAACATTACCAAACGTGATAAGTTCGCGAAAAGTCACGGGATGACTA
>JBHEOZ010000131.1:0-306 GCA_046260555.1 Desulfurivibrionaceae bacterium | reverse complement strand
CCGGTTAGCATTTTATGTTGCCGGATTAAACCGCGGGGCAGGCCGCTGCCCGGCCGATTCACCCCGCGTTTATTTTCGCTAAGTACGTAATGCGGAGGCGGCTGTCAATATTATTTTCGCCGGCCATGCGGATTTTTTCCCGCTCCGGAAATGGCCCAGCCCCGGAGGGGGTAAAAAGGGCGAGGAAAACCGCTCGGAATCCTGGCGGATTAATCGAAGCAATGCCTGGGAGGTTTGAGATGGGCAGCGGTTACCGGCGAACAGCGATGATACTGGCGGGCGGCGGGCTCACCCTGTTCCTGATGG
>JBHEOZ010000130.1:307-5937 GCA_046260555.1 Desulfurivibrionaceae bacterium | reverse complement strand
CTCGTGAACTGACCGCCGCGGAGCAGGTAAACGCCACCCTCGTCGGCCTCAAGCTTCACCTTCGAGGGAAAGCAGCGGGTCCTGCTCCTGATCGAGGACATCAGCGAGATCGCCGAGCTCCGCCGGATGATCCCGATCTGTTCGGTCTGCCATGAGATCCGGGATGAAGGGGAGGCCTGGAACAGGATTGAAGACTACTTCAAGGAGCATTGGGATCTGGATTTTAGCCATGGTCTCTGTCCGAAATGCTATGAGATCGAAATAGCCAAACTGAAAAAAGATCTTAAGGAAGCCCGGTCCCCTTCCAGCAATGAGCCAGCCTGAACCCGGCTTTTCACTAAAATAGGCAACCCCGCCCCGGCGGGCTTCTCATCCGCCGTGCCCGGCCCGAAGGAGCAGCATCAAGACCAAGCCGACCGCGAAGGCCAGGAAATTCTTGATATTCTCACCCAGTTGCTTGTGCTTGTTGACTTCGGGAATCAGGTCGGCTGCGCCGATATAGATGAAGTTCCCCGCCGCGAAGGGCACCAGAAAGGAGATATCGAAGGATTTTGACAACCCGTAGGCAATCAGGCCGCCGAACAGGAAGGTAAGGCCGGAGAGCAAATTCAAAAGCAGGGCCGCTCGCCTGCTCCAGCCGGCATGGATCAGTACCGCGAAATCGCCGAGTTCCTGGGGGATTTCGTGGGCGGCGGCGGCCAGCAGGGTGGTCATTCCCAGTCTGATGTCGATCAGGAAGGCGCCGGCCACCGCCAGGCCGCCGATAAAATTGTGGAGCCCGTCGCCGATCAGGATCAGATATCCCAGGGGGGCCTTGCAGCCGGCATCGGCCTGGTGGCAATGATGCCAGTGAATGACCTGCTCCAGCGCGAAAAAGGAGAGAAAGCCGGCCAGCAGCCAGATAAAAAAAACATCGCTTTCGCCCTGGAAATTCTCAAGCCCTTCGGGGATCAGATGCAGAAAGGCGCTGCCGATCAGGGTCCCGGCCGACAGGGCGACCAGGGGCAGCAGCAGTTTCCTGAATGTGGCCTCGGTGATGAAAAAAAGCAGACTGCCGACCATGGCGATGGCGCACATGATCAGGCCGCTTGTCACTATCCAGCCCAGGACTCCCATAATCCGACTCCGCCTTTATACCCACAGGGCATAAGTTTCGTTTGCACCCTAAAGGGCATAAAAAAAGCAGACGAGCTGCTCAACTCAGCTTTAAACCACGGCCTTTTTGACCGCATCGATTCCCAACCGCTCGACCATCCGGGCCACCCGCTCCCGCTTCTTGCCGTTATTCCGGTAGTATTCAACGAGCTTGTCGACCAGGGCCAGGGCATCGTCAGTGGACAGATCCTCGCCGATCACATCGGCGATCCGGGGGCGGCCGCCGCTGTTACCGCCGTAGGTGACGATCCAGCCGTTGCGTTTGCCGATCAGGCCGATATCGCGGACATAACCCTCCGAACAGGTCATCGGGCAGCCGGATACCCCGATTTTGAGCTTGGCGGGCATCTCGACGCCGATATAGCGTTTTTCGAGCTCGATCCCCATGCCCAGCGAGTCCTGGACCCCCAGGCTGCAAACCTGATTGCCGGGACAGGTCTGGACGTAATGGAGGCAGAGTTCGGTGGCCCGGCCGATATCGGCGCCCAGATCGTTCCAGACCTTGGGGATGTCCTCTTTATGGAGGCCGACCAGGGCCAAGCGGTGGCCGGAGGTGATCTTGGTAATCGGGATCTTGTACTTGCGGACCACGGCGGCCAGTTGCTCCAGGAATTCCGGAGTCAATAGTCCGGCGGGGGTCCGGGGTACAATGGCATAGGTTTCCTTGTCGCGCTGGAGAATGCTTCCATCTGGTTTGTCGGTCATGTCAGGTTCCTTTTTTTAGTTTATTCCTGCCCGCCGGCCGAGGCCCGCAATGCCTCAATCCTCCGGATCAGGGGAGGGTGGGAATAGTGTAATAAGACGTAAAACGGATGCGGGGTCAGGTTGGCGAGATTGTCGGCCGCCAGTTTCTTAAGGGCGCTGATCATGCTTTCCGGCTCGCCGGTATGCCTTGCGGCAAAGGCGTCAGCCTCGTATTCATTGTGGCGGGAGAGCAGGTTCATCAACAACGTGAGGATCATTTCGATCGGAGTGAACAACAGCCCGAAAAAGATTATCCCGGCATAGACCGAACTCTGCTCCATGTAGAAAGCGGCGAACAACCCCTGATGGCCGATGAAGATCGACAGCAGATAGAGCATCACCCCGGTATGGATGATCGAGATCACCATACCATGGAGAATATGCTTCTTCTTGTAATGGCCGATCTCGTGGGCCAGGACGCCGACCAGCTCCGGGACCGTGTGCTTGGCGATCAGGGTGTCGAAGAGGGCGATCCGCTTATTGCGGCCGAAACCGGTAAAGAAGGCGTTTGACTTGCTGGAGCGCTTCGAGCCGTCCATCACGAAGACGTTCCGCAGGGAAAAATCGACCTTCCCGGCAAAAGTGAAGATCGCCTCCCGCAGCTCCCCTTCCTCCAGGGGACTGAACTTGTTGAAGAGCGGCATAATCCAGGTCGGGGCGATAAACTGGACCACCAGGGTGAAGAGGGTGACTGCCGCCCAGCACCAGAGCCAGGCCATGGCGCCAGCGCTCTCGAAAAACCAGAAAACCGCAGCCAGCAGTGGCCCGCCCAGGACGACGGCGAGGATCATTCCCTTGAGAAGATCGCTTATAAAGGTAAGAGGAGTGGTCCGGTTGAAGCCGAAGCGCTCTTCGATAACGAAGGTCGAGTAAATCCCGAAGGGCAGGGAGATCACGGTTTTGGCCAAGAGCAGAATACCGGTGAAGGCGAGACCGGTCGGGACCACGCCCAGCCCCCAGCCCCGCACCAGCTGATCGAGCCAGTTGAAACCGCCAAGCTGCCAGAAGAGCAAGAGCAGGAACAGGTCGAAGGTGCCGGTAATCAAACCGAAACGGGTTCTGCTTCTGGTATACTCCTGGGAGCGCGCGTATTTTTTCGCGTCGTAAACCCCGGCGAATTCGGCCGGCAATTCCGGATCGAGGGCGCGGAGATTCAGCCGGTCGCCAACCAGCTCCAGAACGTAATTGGCCAGCAGGGCGGCCAGGATGATCAAAGCGTAAATATTCATTTAATCGGAGTTGCTCATATTTTATTTTTATATGGCTATGAATCAGACTCAGCTAAAAATTCGATTTTTCCTGCTCCGTTGATTGGGTACTGGATTCCGGCTTACAACATGCCGGAATGACATTTAAAACACCGGGGCCGTCATTCCCGCACGTTTTTAGCGGGAATCCAGAAGTTGAAACTGAGTTTCATATAGAGCCACTTTATATTAGTACATGTATCAACAACATCTGCATATTCCCACGGGGCATAAGTTTCGCAGGAGTCCCGCCTTGCGGGACTCAGCTCAGCTATATATTCACATAAGGAGAACGACATGTCGGAAGTACGAGTCAGGTTCCCACCCAGTCCGACCGGATACCTGCATATCGGCGGGGCCCGGACCGCCATTTATAACTGGCTTTACGCGAAAAAGCACAACGGCAAGCTGATTTTAAGGATCGAGGACACCGATGCCGACCGCTCCACCCAGGAGTCCATCGACGGGATCATCAAAGGTCTCGAATGGCTGGGGATCGACTGGGACGAAGGCCCCTATTTCCAGACCGAATTCGCCGCCGACCACATTGAAAAGGCGGCACGGCTGCTGGCCGAGGGTCACGCCTATAAGTGTTTCTGCACCAAGGAAGAACTCGACGCGAAAAGGGAAGCCGCCATGGCCGCCAAAAAGCAATTCGGCTACGACGGCGCCTGCCGCGACCTCAGCGCCGAAGAAGTGGCGGCAAGGGAAGCCGCCGGCGCGCCCCATGTGATCCGTTTCAAGGTGCCGAGAAGGGAAGGGGTCGTCGCCTACGACGACAAAGTGCTCGGGCGGATCGAGCGGAAGTACAGCGAGATCGAGGATTTCGTCATCGTCCGTTCGAACGGCAAACCCCTCTACCTGCTCTGCAATGTGGTCGACGACATCCGCGACCGGATCAGCCATATCATCCGGGGACAGGACCACATGACCAATACCACCCGGCAGATCCTGATCTACGACGCCCTGGCCGCGAAAATCCCGGTCTTCGCCCATATGCCGCTGACCCTCGACCTGAAAAAGGCCAAGATCTCGAAGCGCAGTCACGGCGAGATCGTCGCCGTCCATTTCTACCAGGAGCACGGCTTCCTGCCCTGGGCCCTGGTCAACTTCCTGGTCCTTCTGGGCTGGAACCCCGGCGATGACCGGGAGTTCTTCTCGAAAGAAGAGCTGATTGAGGCCTTCACCCTGGAAAGGATCAACAAGTCGGCCTCGATCTTCAACTACCGGAAGGACGATCCGAAGTTTTTCACCGACCCCAAGGCGATCAGCATCAACGCCCATTACCTTCGGACCATGCCGGTCGGGAAGCTTTCCCCGCTGGTCAAGGAGGAGCTGGTGGAGGCAGGTCTCTGGGACGAGTCCTACGACAACGAGAAAAAAGAGTGGTTCGAAAAGACCCTGGAGATGATCAGGGAGCGCTTCCATACCCTGAAAGACTTCTCCGCCGAAGGGTGCGCCTATTTCTCCGACGATTTCGAGATCGACGAGAAGGCCCTGGACAAGAACCTGCGCAAGCATCCGGAACTGAAGGAACTCCTGCCGCAGCTGGCCGACCGCTTCGAGGCCCTGCCGGAACTGACCGCCGCGGAAGCGGAGCGGGTCGCCCGGGAATTCGCCGAGGAGAAGGGGCTTAAGGTAGGCATCCCGATCAACGCCTCCAGGGCGGTAATCACCGGCCAGATCAAAGGCCCGAGCATGTTCGAGCTCTTCGAACACTTCGGCAGGGAGAAAGTGGTCGCCAGACTGCGTAACGCGCCGAAATACTGCGAGAACAGTTAGAAGAGTCAGGAGTCAGGAGTAAAACCGCTACAGGAAATAAAAATGACCAACGAAAAGCCGAAAAAGGATTTCATCCGGACCATCATCGACGCAGACCTGAAAAGCGGCAAGCACGACGAGATCGTCACCCGCTTCCCGCCGGAGCCGAACGGCTACCTCCACATCGGCCACGCCAAGTCGATCTGCCTGAACTTCGGCCTGGCCGAGGAGTTCGCCGGGTCGTGCAACCTGCGCTTCGACGACACCAATCCTTCGAAGGAAGAGCAGGAGTACGTCGATTCGATCAAGGACAACGTCCGGTGGCTCGGCTTCGACTGGGGCGAACATCTCTACTTCGCCTCGGACTATTTCGACAAGCTCTATGAATTCGCCGAGCACTTGATCGGCGCGGGCAAGGCCTACGTCTGCGACCTTACCCCGGATGAAATCAGGGAAAGCCGCGGCACCCTGACCGAACCGGGCAGGAACAGCCCCTACCGGGACCGGCGCCCCGGGGAGAACCTCGACCTCTTCCGCCGGATGCGGGCCGGGGAGTTCCCCGACGGCAGCCGGGTCCTGCGGGCCAGGATCGACATGGCCTCCGGCAATATCAACCTGCGCGACCCGATCCTCTATCGGATCTTGAGGGCTCGCCATCACCGGACCGATGACAAGTGGTGCATCTACCCGATGTACGACTACACCCACCCGATCTCTGACGCC
>JBHEOZ010000130.1:0-297 GCA_046260555.1 Desulfurivibrionaceae bacterium | reverse complement strand
TACACCCCGGCCGCGATCAGGAATTTCTGCGACAGGATCGGCGTGGCTAAGAAAGATTCGGTGATCGACGTGGCCGTCCTGGAACATTGCCTCCGCGAAGACTTGAACGACAAGGCCCCGCGGGTCTTGGGGGTGCTGAGGCCCCTGAAGGTTATCATCGAAAACTACCCGGAAGACCAGGTCGAGGAGATGGAGGCCCAGAACCATCCCCAGAACCCGGAGATGGGCGCCAGGAAAATCCCCTTCTGCCGGGAGATCTATATCGAGAGGAGCGACTTCCTTGAAGAGGCGCCGAAC
>JBHEOZ010000013.1:17155-17762 GCA_046260555.1 Desulfurivibrionaceae bacterium | reverse complement strand
GCCGCTACCTGCTCGCCTCCGGGCGCGGGGCGCTCCTGCCTGAAGGCGATCCCCTGGGCCGGGCCGAACTATTGGTCGCCGCAAGTCTTGACGCCGGCAAAACGGAGGGGCGGATTTTCCTGGCCGCGCCCCTTTCCATGGCCGAACTCAGAAACGAACACGGCCAGCTGATCCGGACCGGAAAGAGGGTATACTGGGACGAAGGACAGCAAAGGGTCATCGCCGTCGAGGAAGAGCGGCTGGGCAGCCTGGTCCTGGACCGGAAGATCTGGCCGGACCCCGACTCCGAAGAGGTTCGCCGCTGTCTCCTGGAAAAGATCCGCCGGAGCGGGATGACCTCTCTGCCCTGGCAAAAGAAGAGCCGGGAGTTGCAGGCCCGGCTCCGGTGCCTACATTTCTGGGAGCCGGACCGCTGGCCCGAGATGAGCGACGAAACCCTCCTCGAAGACCTCTCCTGGCTGGAACCTTATCTGGCCGGGGCCACCGGCATTAACGATCTGAAAAAGCTGGATCTGGGCGAAATCCTCCCGGCCCGCTTCTCCTGGCCGGAAAGGCAGGAGCTCGAGCGACTGGCCCCGAGCCATCTCGAGGTGCCGAGCGGCACCCG
>JBHEOZ010000013.1:0-17145 GCA_046260555.1 Desulfurivibrionaceae bacterium | reverse complement strand
GTGGCAGGCGGCAGGGTGGCGGTCCTCATCCACCTCCTCTCCCCGGCCCGGCGGCCGATCCAGATCACCGCCGATCTCGCCGGTTTCTGGCGCACAACTTATCCCGAAGTCAAAAAGGAGTTGGCCGGCCGCTACCCCAAGCATTACTGGCCGGAAGATCCGCTCGCGGCCGAACCGACCAGCCGGGCCAAACGGAGGAAACAGCAGGCCTGATTTACAGTTTTGCCCCGTCTTCCAGAGAACCGCGGCCGCCTAAAGACATCGACGCTATTTACTCTTGCCAAAAGACCGCGCCGCTGTGCTATTATCGATATAGAGATACACAAAGCCGTCAACACCGCGACCAGGAGGGAAAAGCTATGGCCAAGATGGTAGACCCGCGCACCTGCATAAACTTTCGCCGCAAGGACCTGTGCCCGAACCGCGACCAGGAGATCCTGGCCTATCTCGACAACCGGGTGATCTCCGACATGAGCATCTCATTCGAACCGGAGATGTTCGACATGGCCTTCCAATACTGCGCGAACTGCGCCCACTTTGACCCGTTTGCCCAGGTAGACCTGCGGGCCGCAACCGCCCACTGATCGAAAAATGAATACCCACAGCGTAGTCATCGGTTACCTGCTCTGGATTTTCGGTTTCATGGGTTCGCACCGCTTCTACTTCGGGCGGCCGGTCAGCGGCACCATTTATTTTTTCACCCTGGGTCTTTTCTTCATCGGCTGGATTGTCGATCTTTTCCTGATCCCTTCGATGGATCGGGAAGCGGATATCACCTACACGGCGGGGATCATTAATTATAACGTGGCCTGGATCCTCCTCACCTTCCTGGGGATCTTCGGCATCCACCGTTTCTATCTCGGCAAGTGGCTGACCGGCCTGATCTATCTTCTGACCGGGGGCCTGTTTCTGATGGGGGTTGTTTACGATTTCTGGACCCTGAACGAGCAGATCAACGATACCAACCTGAGCAATCCCCCGACAGTCTTGTAAGGCAGAAGGCCCGGTCTCCGGGAAATCACCAGGACAGGTAATTGTTATATCGAAAACAGGCGATATATCAACCCCCCGACTCCGGCCCCTTTACCTTCAAGTCCGCCGGAATTCGGTTTTCGAACATTTAGGGCAGGGGGGCAGGCGCCCCGGTTTTTTCAGATGGATCGCCCCTCCGCAAGCCGTGCAGGTGAACTCCCCGCCATGGGTAACCTCGCCGGTCTTGTAGGAAAGCGAGCTGTCCAGCTTGTCACTGAGATTCCCGGTCCATTCGCTCAAGCCCCTGGTGACATGCGAAAGGAAACTGCCGCCCTTGTCCAGGGAGAGTTTCCCGACGCGCTCGGCCTCGCTGAAAAGCTCCCGCCAGAGAGCGCCGCCCCTGTTATACAGCTGGTTGAAATCTTCGCGGGCCGCTCCGATCCCCTTGTCTACCCCGGGTTTAACCCGGCCGACCGAAGAAGCGATATCCTTTTTCAGGGTTTCACCAACCCGGGCAATTGTCTCCCTTGAGTGCTCCCCTGCCCCTTTAAGCTCTTCCTTCGCCTTTTCCATTGCCTGGCTGATCGATTCGGTATTAATCTTTTCGTTCAAATCGCCTAAAATCCTGCCTACACTCTGCCGCAGTTTTTCATAGGCTGCCAATTCCTCTTCAACGGGCTGGTTCTCTTTTTTGGGATTAGCCATGGAAGTCTCCTCTGGTTAAGTGGCTTGCGTGCTGCCGGCCGGATAAAATTCGGCTCTACTTTATTATAGCATAAAAATAGGGCGGGGGATTTATGAATAAATCAATAGAACATCCCCTTTTTATTTAGTCCCCCCATGGGGCAACCTTGCCAGAGGGAAATTCTTCCATTAAAATAGCCCTTGAAAAATCCGGGCTCTGCATGGCCGGTCAAGGCCTTGCCTTTCCAAGGCTTTACCCGGGCTGCCTGAAAGAGGGTTAATTGCTATGAAAAAATGGCGGTGGTGGCTGCTGGCTTATGCGCTCTGTAGTCTGGTCTATATGGGCTGGATGATTAATGTCAGCGCCTTCGAATTCGACAGGATCAACGACCAGTATCGCCGGATTGCAGGGCAGCTTGACGATGATCGACTCAGGAAGGCCGCCCTTGCGGAACTTAACCGGGAGTGCCGCCGGGAATCGGCGGCGCGGAATGCCGGAGACGAGACGGAATGTTCTTCCTGGCCGCCTGCGCGGGTGGAGGCCGCCGAGGGGCAGCTTGAAGAGCGGCTGACCCGGGCACGGGCGCGGGCCGCGGTTAAGCTGGCCCTGTTCTACGCCGTTTTTGCGATCTTCTTCCTTCTTGCCCCGCCCCTGCTGATTTACCTGTTGATTGTCGGGATCATCAAGATATTTCTGGACATCAAGATCGTCAGGTAATCGACCCAACCCCGGCGCCAACCGCACCTATCAATTGCGCCGCCTTCCCGCCGGCCGATTAAGTGACACGCCGCCCGTCCATTTCGCGGTTTTTTGGAGATACCGACAATCCTGCCGGGCAGGATTTTTTTCAATCAACTCCAATTTCCAGGCCTCCTCCCATCCCTTCCCTCTTTTCTCCGGCTCGATTGCCAAGTCCCGTGCTCTTTAGGAGTTTCTCCCCTAGTGCTGAACCGAGGCAAAAAGCTCATTGCTGCTTTTTAAGACCAGAAACCCTTCTCGGGCTGGCATGGTATTTGCTCGATATCATCAATAAAAAAGCGAGGAGAAAGCCCTGTGAAAATCATCAGTTCCGCCTTTGCCCATAACGAAAAAATCCCTTCCAGATAAAACGGACGCGATTGAAGTCGAAGGCAGAACCATAACCGGAAAACGATTTATCATCTGCACGGGAACCCATCCGCTTGTCCCTCCCATCGAAGGATTGAGGGAAGTTGATTACTTTACCAATGAAACCATCTTTGAGACAGACCGGCTGCCGCGGTCCCTGCTGGTTCTGGGCGGTGGTCCGATTGGAATCGAACTTTCCCAGGCCCTGAACCGACTCGGCGTCGAGGTCACCGTCATTGAGATGATGGACAGGATTCTCTCCGTCGAGGATGAAGAGGTCTCCGAATTCGTGGCCGCCAGACTGAGGGAAGAAGGGCTTGTCATCCTTACCGGCCACCGGGCCGTAAAATTCCGCGCCGATCATAACGAGGTAACCGCCGAGCTTGAAGACAAAGAAGGCGGGACAGTGGAGCGCACGGCGGCGAAACTGCTGGTGGCAATCGGCAGGGCCCCCAATATCCACGGACTTTCTCTGGAAAAGGGCGGAATCGAATACGGCCCGAAAGGCATCACCACCGATGCATATCTGCAGACCAGTAACCCCCTGGTCTTTGCCTGCGGTGATGTGGTCGGGCCATTCATGTTCACCCACGTGGCCGCCTATCAGGCCTATATCTGTCTGCGCAATGCCTTGTTCCGCAAGATTTTCCGGCGGAAGATCGATTATGGCAATATCGCCTGGGCCGATTACCTAGATCCGGAAATCGGCCATCTGGGCCTTACCGAAAAACAGGCACGCGACAGGCATGGTAATATAAAGGTCTATCGAAACGATTATTCCGTCACCGACCGGGCCGTTACGGATCTTGCCGAGCCGGGTTTCTTAAAGGTTATCACCGACAAAAAAGGCTATATTCTCGGAGCCCAGGCGGTGGGGGCGGAGGCGGCGGAAATCATCCATCCCCTGGTGATCGCCAAGGCCATGGGGATCAAGTTTTCAAAACTGGCCGAACCGATGTTCATTTATCCGACCCTGTCGGAACTGGTCAAGAAAACAGCGGCCCTGGCCCTGGCAGATTATTTAAACAGGCCGCTGGTGAAATTTTTTCTGAAATTAACCCGAACCGGCTGATTTGTCCGGAGAGTGGCGGCTACAATCGCCTTGAGGCCAGGCTTGACTAATCGGGGGTGGCTTTACATCTTCCGGTGGCGGATGATGTCCCAGATCAATCCCAACCCCAGGATGGCTGAAATCAGATACCCGATAATGCCGATCATCGGATAACCGAAGAGGAGGGGCTTGACCCCGGTGGTGATAATCATCGACGACCCGATAATCAGGGCGGAGGTGATAATACTGAAGGAGAGGCGGTGGGAGGAGGCTTCGATACTCCGGTGCAGCCTTTCCAGATTCTCGTGGTGGAAGCGGATGTTCAGTTCGCCCTTTTCGATCTTTTCGATAATCTGAATGATTTTTCGGGGCAGGTTGCCGTGAAAGGGACTTAACTGGAGGAGTTGGCGCTTGAGCCGCTTCCAGACCGTGAAGGGATTGTACCTCTCCCGGGTCAGATACTCGATGTACGGCCTGGTCTCCGCGATGATATCCAGCTCCGGAAAGATATTCCGGGCCGCGCCCTCGGCGGTGATCAGCGCCTTGAACATCAGGGTCATGTCGCCGGGCAGTTTCATGTGATGGCGGCGGAACAGGCTGTTGATTTCGGTGAGAAGCTGTTCGAACTGGATTTTGCCGATCGGCACGCTGTGATAGGCGATGATCAGTTCCTGAATGTCCCTCTGCAAGCCCCGTTCGGAAATCTTCGCCGGCCGTTCCTCGACAATATCCAGGAGAAGGTCCATGGTCCGTTCCGCATCCTTTTGGACGATGGCCTCGATAAAATCGACCAGGTTGTAGCGCAGTTCGGTGGAGAGGATGCCGACGATTCCCCAGTCGAGCAGGCAGATCACATCGTTTTCGAGGATCAGAAAGTTGCCCGGATGGGGATCGGCATGGAAAAAGCCGTCGGCCAGGACCTGCTGGAGCGTGATTTTCATGCCCTTGCGGGCCAGTTCCCGTTTTCTTTCGAAGGACTCCGGCTCCAGATCCTTGAGCTTTAAGCCCTCGGCAAGGTCCATGGTGATCATGCTTTCGGAGCAGTACTCCTCGTAGATCCCGGGAATGAACACCGTTTGGTCATCGACGAAGTTGCCGGCCGCGATTCGCATATTCTGGGCCTCCCGGGAAAAATCAAGTTCCCGGATGATCGCCCGCCGCAACTCCTCGACCAGCTTGACCAAATCGAAGGTCTCCGATATTTCCAGATGTTCGTTCAGATGGGGGGCAAGTATTTCCAGAATATGGAGATCCTGCTCGATGATCTTCCGGATCCCCGGCCTTCTGACCTTGACCGCCACGGTTTTGCCGGAGTTGCGCAGCACGGCGCGATGGACATGGGCAAGGGAGGCGGCGGCCAGGGGCTGCTCATCGAAGGAGGAAAAGACCTTTTCCAGGGGCTGGTTCAGGGCCTTGGATACCTGGGAACTGATCTCGGCAAAGGGGTCGGCGGGAACCTCATCCTGGAGTTTCTCCATTTCGTTGATCAGATCAACCGGCAGGATATCGGCCCGGAGGCTCAGGATCTGGCCGAGCTTGACAAAGGTGGGCCCCAACTCCTCAAGAGTCCGCCGGAACCGCGCCCAGCTCTTTTTGCCCTGGGGAATCGCCTCGACCCGTTTGCTGAAACGTTTCCCGGGAAAGCGCAGGCGGTCGGCAACGTCGTCGAAACCGTACTTGACCAAGATCGCGACAATGTCCTTGAAGCGGCCCAGATGGGCTATCCCGAAAATATCCATAAAGCTGCCCTGCCGGAGATTTTAAGCGGCGCGGAAAGGCACGGGAACCATAAGACTCATGGGGCGCCTGCCCGGCGGAACGAGGTTGCCCGGTGACTGGGTCCGGATCATTCGGCGGAAGGGGTTTCCAGTTCGGTAACCCGCTCCTGGAGCCTTTTGATCTCCTCCTGGAGTTTCAGAAGGTCCTTCCTCGTACAGAGGTCGAGATTCTCCAGGGACTCCTGAACATTATCCTTGATCCTGACTTCCACCGCGTCCCAGTAATCCTCACCGCTTTTCAGAAGATCGTTAAGCATCTGTTCGGCTTCCGCCTGGCTGAGCTTGCCTTCCCGGACAAGTTTCTCCATTTTTTTATCAAGCCGTTCCTTGGTGATAAGCACGATACCGAGACCGGTCAGCAGACCTTTTTTGATCGTTTCAAACATCTTCACCCTCCTCTTGATCCTTTATTGGAATTAGATGGGATACTCCCGGAGCAGGATAGCCTCGACCGAAACCCCGGCATCCCGCAGAGCCTTGGTCATGGTCACGACAACCTGATCGGTGACTCCGCCGGACCGGTACGACCCGTTTATCGCCGGAATTTCGCTCATCGGCTGCTCCTCCGGAAAAACCGGGATCTATGCCCCGACCAGCCCGGCTCCGATGGCGGCGAATCCCTCCGGGTCAAGACTTGCCGAGCCAACCATCAAGCCGCTGACCCCGGCAAGGTTCATATAGGCCGCCGCGTTTTCCCCGTTTATCGAGCCGCCATAGAAAATGGGCTGATCGGGCGCCATGGCCCGGATCTCGGTAATCGCCTCCCCCGCCTCATCGAGGGCCTGGGGAAAATCCATGCCCGCCGCCGAAACCGGACCGTAGCCGATGATCAACTCGGCGAAATCATCCTCATTAATCGCGGCAAGCTGCTGCCTTGCATAGGGCAGATCGACGCAGAGAATGGGCTTCAGCCCGGCCGCGACCGCTTCGCTGACCTTGTTGGCTACCTCCTGATTCGTTTCATGGAAATATCGCCGCCGTTCCGAATGACCGACAATGGCATAGTCGGCAAATTCACTGATCATCGGCGCCGCCACCGCACCGGTATAGGAACCCTGCGGGAAAGGGGAGATATCCTGGGCCGCCAGAGCCAGGTTGGGGATCTTCAACCTTGCCATGATCTGCCGCATCGGCGCCAGAAATGGCATGGGCGGGGCAACGATTACCTGCGGACCGGAATTACGACGGAGGTCATGAAACTTCTCAAGCCATGCCTCGGCTTCGCGCAGGGTTTTGTGGGATTTCCAGTTGGCCAGCAGATAGCTGCTCATATTTTACCCTCACCGGTTATGAATATTATAAAATCCGTAAGCGTTCGAAGAACAATCCACAAGGGGACAGCCCCTCCCAGTATCTCATATCGGCCCCAGAGGAATCAATGGCCATTCGGATCCGCAACCGCCGCGTCGTCAGCCCCTGCAGCCCCCTCCCCTCACTCCTCACTCCTCACTCCTCACTCCTCACTCCTCACTCCTCACTCCTCACTCCTCACTCCTTGCCCCTTGCCCCTTGCCCCTTGCCCCTTGCCCCTTGAACCTTGAACCTTGAACCTCACCCGCAACCCTGGTCATAAGAAACCATGTTTGGTACAATTAAGTCAAAACCAAGCAGAGGAGTTGGTGATGGTAATCATGGTGATGGTCGTGGATTTCCACCTGGGGGGCTGCCGGTCTCTCAAGGAGAAAAGGCACCGGATGACCCGGATCAGAGACCGTTTCGGTAAACAAAGTAATCTTGCGGTCTGCGAAAGCGATTACCATGATATTCACCATCGGGCCCAGTGGTCTTTTATAGGCGCGGGAGTCGATCGAAAAAAAATCCAGCAAACCCTGGCCCAAATCGAGCTCTACCTGGACACCGCCGTGGACGCCCGGATAACCAATATCGACTTCCAGGAATTATGAACCGACGCCGGGCTTGACGCTTTCCGCGTCGTCGCGATACCCTCAAGTATCTCGATTAATTCAGCAGGGGAGAAAGAATATGACCAATAAAAGCGGGACTGTCTGCTTCAAGTGCGGACGAAGCACCGGAAAACTGATGCGTTGCAAGGAGTGCGGAACCACTTTCTGCGGTGCATGCTTCCCGCCCCTCTCCCTCGACAGCGGCGTGATCGCGGATAAAATCGACATCTGTCCCAAATGTGACAGCCGAGAGATCGACTACCTCGACTAAGCCCGATTATTCAAGGGCAATACCCCGATAAGGCTAACCGCTAATCCTCGGCCTCTTCACCCGCCATTTGATCCCTGGAAGGGCGGTCATCGCTTAATTTCTGTTCAGCAATCATCTATGCCGATATCCACGGTGTAAAGCAGCACCCCGTCATTAGCGAAAATCTCATGGCCGTAAGTAACCCCCTCCTCCATGGCCCGGCGGCTGTTCTTGTCATTACAGTACTTCTCGGCAAGAAATGGCCCCATTTTTCTTTTGAAGAGGTCGTCATCGGCCTCCTCGCCACTGACGTTGACCAGGGTGGTTTTAAAGATTACCGCCTTGCCCTCGATCTCGATCCGGTCCAGGCGGGTCGACTTGTCGATCATCATCGGGGTTTCGGCGTCCGTCGCCAGATACTCGGCCAGGATCTCGTCGACACTTTTGGCCTGCTCCCCCGTTCGAAGGAAAAAGAAGAGTCCCAGGCCCAGCAGGATGACCGCGACAATAATTATCAGGGTCGAACTCTTTGATCCGGGCCCTTCCGCGCCCGCGACCTGGGCCAGATCGGCCCCGCATTCCGGACACTTGCCGTTGGCCTGTTCAGCCTCGGCAGAGCTGAACTCGACGCCGCAATTTAAACATTGAAATTCTTTTTCCATGAATATTTTCCTTAACTCAGTGATTTACCTTCCGTTTAAATCTTGCGCCCCACACCCGACTGAAAATCACTGAATCAAGCGCCGGCGCAACAAAACGATGGCCAGCCAGACCGAGAACACGGTCAACAACAGAAACCCGCTGACCTGATAGAGCCAGATCCCCTCAATCCGGCCGTAACAGAACATCCGGGAGAGGTTGACAATCGGCGTAAGGGGCAGAAATTCTAAAATCAGCCTAGCCCGCGGAGCCATGGTCTGCAATGAAAAAAAGATCCCCGAAAAGAGAAACAGCGGCGTGATCACCAGGGAGGTGAAGTAATTGAAGAAATCGTAATTGGTGGCCAGGGCGGTCATGATCAGGCCGAAGGCGGCGAAAAAAATCCCGGCCATGAAAAGGACCGGCAGCAGGGCGAAGGTCCAGACCGAGGGCCAGACCCCGAACAGGGGCAGGGCGGCCAGCATGATCAGTCCGGCCATGAAGCCCCGGCTCGCAGCCCAGACCACCTCGCCTAAAACCAGATCGTTGATCTCCAGCGGGGTGATCAGGATCGCCTCATAGGTTTTCTGGATGGAGAGTCTGGTGTAGGAGCCGTAGGTGGTCTCGAAGGCGGCGCTGTACATTACCGCCGAGGCGACCAGGCCGGGGGCGATGAACTGCAGGTAGGTCATGCCCTCGATCACCTCGATATCGCGGCCAAGCCCGTAGCCCATGGCAATCAGAAAGAGCAGGGGCTGGCCCAGGTTGCCGATCAGGGACGACATCACATGTTTGCGCCACACCCTGGCGTTGCGCAGCCAGATGGCCCGGAAATAAAGTCCGCTCATGCTTCCCTCAAGCTCCGGCCGGTCAGCTGGATAAACAAATCTTCCAGGTTGGCGGGCCGTCTGAGCCAGTCGCTCTTGCCCGCCAGGAGCTTCTCCAGGCGGTCGCACTCCTCCCGGGTATAGACATAGAGCTTGTCGTTGGCCCGCTCTATCTCTGCCTTACAGGTCGAAAACTTCTTCTCTAGTTCGTCAAGTTCCCCGGCGGAACCTTCCACCTCGAAAACCTCGAGCCCGACCATCTCGCTGATCAACTGTCGCGGGGCGCCCTCGGCAACGATCCGGCCCTGGTCCATGATCAGCACCCGGTCGCTGAGCCGGGAGACCTCGTCCAGGTAGTGGCTGGTCAAAAGCATGGTGGTGCCCTGCTCCTTGAGAATTTCGAGACGCTCCCACATCAGATGCCGGGCCTGGGGATCGAGGCCGATGGTCGGCTCGTCGAGGATCAGGAGTTGAGGATCGTTGATCAGGGCCCGGGCCAGCAGAAGCCGGCGCCGCTGTCCGCCGGAAAGATGCTCGATAATTTCATCACTCCGGTTCGAAAGGGCGAAAAAATGGAGCAACTCCTCGGTCTTGGCCAGGGCCTTTTTTTTGGCGATATTGAAATAACCGGCGTAGGTGAGCAGATTCTCGGCCACGGTGAGATCGGGATCGAGACTGTCCGCCTGGGGAACCACGCCGATCCGCCGTTTGACCTGCCGGTGTTTTTCAGGGATCTCCCGGCCCAGCAGATTGATGCGCCCGGCGCTCTTGCGGGCCAGGCCGAGGAGAATATTGATGGTAGTGGTCTTGCCGGCCCCGTTCGGACCCAGAAAGCCCACGCACTCACCCGAGCTGATCGTAAAGGAGATATCGTCGACGGCACGACGATCGCCAAAATTCTTGGTGAGACCGGCAACCGAGACAACCGGTTCTCCTTGCCGGTTAACCCGGCCGGAAATATTTACACCGTTCGGCGGCTTTGTCCTGGTCATGGGCAAGAGTTTTTAGAATTAAGGGTTTTTCGACTCTTTTTACGACGCCATCATTTCCGGGCCTTTTTCAGATCGCGGATACTCGCCAGGACTTTATCGGCCCGGGCTATTTTTTCTCCGGCCAGGCGGTTGTCCGGATCGAGGATCAAGATCTGCCGCCACACCGCGCGGGCCTCCTTGATCCGCCCGGCCCGGTAGAGCTCGGAACCGCTTTCCATTTGTTCAGCAATTCTCCGCTCCCTGGCCTGGTCCAGTTGCCGCCTGTATTCGGCCAGCACCTCGTCCCGCCCGGAGAACTTTTCCAGTTCGGCCTGAATCTTCTCGGCCTCGACCAGCTCGCCATTGCCGATCGCCAGCTTTAACTGTTCCTCCAGGGTCCGGAAAGAGACCTCCCGCGCTTCGGCGGATTTGACTTTACTGCTCTGGGCAATATAGACCAGCCCCGTTTCCGCGCCGCCGCCTTCTCCCATCCCGGCGGCCTCCGTGGTCGCAAGCCTTTCTTTAAGCTGCATGACGGCCTGGTCCGAATCATCGATCTTTCCGGCCGCGGCCAGACATCTTCCGGCGACCTCGTAATCTTCCAGTTCAAGGGCCTGCCGGCCGCAGGCGATCAGGGCGGGATGGAGCTTGACCAGGGTTTCTTCCATCTTGTGGACCCGCCGCCTGGTGCCGCTGGAGAGCTTTTCCAGTTCGGCCATTCTGGCGTAACCCTGGATGCGGGAGTAGAGATATTCCGCTTCGTCGGCCAGCATCTTCCGCTCGTTGGCGGCCAACCGCCGATCTCGCTCTTGATGAAGCTCGGCCCTGAAGCGCAGCAACTCCTCATTTTCCGGTATTTTTCCCAGGGCTTGCTCGACCATGACGATCGCGGCGAACAGATCGTCTTCCCTGAGCCGCACCGTCGCATTGTGTTCAATCTCAGAGACGTATTCCCCGGCAAGGCGGCTCAACCGCCGCCGCCGCGATTCATACTCCTCACCTGCTCCGGCCGGCGTCATTTGTTCGAGGAGACGCCGGGCCGCATGGTACTCCCGGGCGGCGACAAGTCTTTCCAGTTTCGCCTCCCGCCCCTGCCGGTCGGCCCTTTCCGAATAGTCGAGAAGGGCGCAGCCGGGAACGGCGAAGAGGATCGGGACAATTATGACATAGCTCAGTCCCGCCTTGGCCCAATTCAGGAGATATGGTCGATAGCGCTTGATTTTTTCCCGTCTTGCAGACGGACCTGATCCGCCATGTTTTTCCCGCATGCTTGAAGCCTTCCGCCCGCTTAACCGCCGGCCGCGCCGGAGATGATCTTGAACTGCTCTTCGATTCCGGCCTGATCCTCATCGACCAGGTCCTTCAGCAGAAAGGTCTCGACCCGGCACTCAAAGCCGCGCAGGCGCATGGAGTTATGCTTTTCGGCAACAAGCCGCCGGCTGATTTTTTCCTGGCTATGAAACTCCCTGCTGACCACGATCTGGTTGGCCTCTGCCATTGTACAGAGCCGCGAAGCCAGATTAACGGTGTCGCCGACCACGGTATATTCCATTTTTTCCTTGGACCCCATATTCCCGGCCAGCATGCTGCCGGCGTTTATGCCGATCCTGAATTCAATGGGGAACAACCCCTCGGCAACGCGCTGCCTGTTCTCATGGTCGACCAGACGGCTGATCAGCAAACCGCATCTGGCGGCATGGAAGGCATGTTCGGAGTCTTTCTCCGGGGTCCCGAAAACCAACATAACACAATCCCCCATGTACTTGTCCACCGTTCCCTTATTGAGTTCGCCGGCCCAGGTGATCAGGGAGAAAAAGCGGTTCAGGGTGGCGGCCAGCTCTTTGGGGTTCATGTTCTCGCTCATCCCGGTATATCCGACCATATCGGCAAAAAGCACCGAACCGCGAACCAGCTTGCCGCCCAGTTTGACCGAATCCAGATCGGTCATCACCTGCCTGGCGATCTGGGGGGAAAGATAGCGGTCCAGGGCCTTCTCAACCTGGGCCTTCCGGGTCATGCCCTCGGCCATCTGATCAAAGGCGGCCATCAACTGGCCGATTTCATCCCGCCGCCGTTCATTGAAACGGTAACAATAATCTCCCCGGTCAAAGGCCGCGATCGCCTCCATGAAAAGATTAACCGGCCGGGATATCCTTTTACTGAGGACATAGGCCATGACAATTCCCATAAAAATTATCATGCCGGTGGCAACCGCGATGGAGAAAATCGTTTTCACCATCAAGCGGTCCAGATTCTTCCGACTGAAGGTGACCAAGGCATAACCGGCCGTGACATTTTCGAAACTGATGGGACTGATAAAAGAGACCACTTTAATCCTGGCCCGGTCCGGGGCCTGCAATTGCCAGGGCCAACGGCTCCGCTGCTTCGCCCGACCGATCATTTCAGCCGGGGTGATCCCCAGGGAAGAGTCTTCGGAGGCAAAGGGGCTGAAGCCGGCCCCGATCAAAACCTTGCCCGCCGGTGAAAGTATTTCCGTGCCGATCACGTTCTGACCGGCGTTCAGGCTGGAGACCAGGACTCCCATGGCCAGGCGATCCTCGGCCAGCAGGGGCTCCTGGATCGATTGAGCCAAATGGGAGACCACCGTGTTGCCGAAATCGTTGATCTGCTCCTCCATGATCCTTACCTGGCCGTAGACGAGAATTCCGCTCAGGGCGCCGCTGCAAAGAACGATCAAGCCGGTGATCAGCAAAGCCAATTTGTAAACGACGGGCAGATGGCCGGGCAACAGGGCCTGCAACCGGCCCGAAAGAGCGGAGCCGATTTTCTGAAAATATTTTTCAGTAATGACAAAACCCTGTATGTTTTTGATTAAATCCATAACCCTGTCATTCAAATGCTTTTCAAGATAAAGATCACGGCGAACTTCCGGCGGCTTACCGAAAAACAACGGCGCTCACGATTTCAGGATAATAACAAAAATATAAAAATTCGCCCGTCGAATCTTTACGCTAATTCAGACCCTTACTCTAATCCGCCAAACCGGGCGCCTCCGGGGTCCAATCAAAAATCAATGGCGCCGACCGGCAAAGATCCATGCCGGGCCAGTGAATTTTACAACAATCGCAATGGGGCCGCCCCATAAAATGTCATTCCCCCGGCATGCTCACTCTGTTAAAATCCTCAATCCGAAGGTTGGGCAATCTTCATCTTGATTGACTTGAGACTCTGGTCTGTAATAAGATTTTTATCATTGGCTCATTTTTTCGAGGTCCGCAACCCTCTGGGGGCAGGCAATGCTTAAGTTGATAGCCAGATTATTGAAAGTTTTAAACTCTGAGACCGATCCGGGCCAAATCAGTCTGGGTTTTTGCTTCGCCATGATCATCGGCCTGACCCCGTTAATGACCCTCCACAATATCCTGGTCATCTTCCTGGTCTGCATCCTGAGGGCCAACCTGTCGGCCTTTCTGCTCGGCTTCATGGTCTTCACCGGCATAGCCTATCTTCTCGACCCCCTTTTCAACCGGCTGGGGCTTGTGCTGTTGACCGCCAACCCCCTCGAACCGCTCTGGACATCGATGTACAATCTGGCCCTGTTCCGCCTGGAAAGCTTTAACAATTCGATAGTGATGGGCAGTCTGGTCTTTTCCCTGGTGCTCTTTATCCCCATGTATTTCCTGTTCAACCTGCTCATCGTCAAGTATCGGGATCACCTGCTCGGCTGGATCCAAAAAAGCAGGGTGATGAAATTTTTCATGGCCAGCAAATTTTATCGGGTCTACAAAAGTGTCACCGGCCTGGGAGGGACGGTATGAAAAAGATAATCCGCTGGCAGGGACTTGCCTACTTCGGCATTTTGCTGGCCCTGCTCTGCTTTTTCACCTTCTTCTTTATCGACAACTTCATCGCCCGGCAGATCGAAAAACTGGGCAGCGCCATGGTCGGCGCCAAAGTTGAGCTGGAGGAGGCAGACCTGAGCTTTTTCCCGGCCGGTCTGGAGCTGTCGCGACTTCAGGTTACCAATCCGGACCAGCCCATGCGCAATGCCGTCGAAATCGACCGGATTGCCATGACCATCAATGCCCTGAGGTTGCTGGAAAAGAAAATCATCATCGAGGAGATGGCGGCGGAAGGGATTCGCCCCGACACCCCCAGGCAGAAATCCGGAGCGCTGTCGAAATATACGGCCCGGTCCGAGGAACCTTCCCCCGAAAAGCCTGAAAAAGGCTTCAAGATCCCAGATCTTGAGATTCCAGATGCCAAGGAGGTCCTGGCTAGGGAAAAACTGGAAAGCCTCGAACTGGCCGCCGACTACCGGAGTAAGATAGAGAAGGAAACCGCCCGGTGGCAAGAGCGCCTGGCCGGGCTGCCCGATCAGGAGAAGCTGAACGATTACCAAAAAAGAGTGGAGGAACTCAAGGGCGGCAGCGATCTCGCCGGCCTGATCGGCGGCGCCACGGAGCTGGTCGCCCTGCGCAAAGAGATTCATGCCGACCTGGACCGTTTGCGGGCAGCCCGGGATGAATTCCGGACAACCTCCGAATCATACCGGGAAGATCTTGACGAACTCAAAAACGCTCCCCGGCGCGACCTGGAACGGCTGGTTGCCAAATACACTCCTTCCTCGGAAGGGCTGGCCAATCTCAGCACTCTGATCTTCGGGGATAAAACCGGCAACATCGTCCGCAAGTCATTGTTCTGGTATGAAAAGGCCCAACCCCTGCTGGCTCGGGCTAAGGAGAAAAGAGGTGACAACAAAAGGAAAGGCAAGAACAACTTTAAATCTTCTAGACAAAAAGAGATTGAGAGAATAAAGAAGCATTTTGAAGAATTGGACGAATTTGAATTGAGTTTGAATTAAATGATTTAAGCTCAAGACATTGAATCATGTCGACCCCGACCGCCCCCGGGACACGATCAATCTGGCAGTCAAAGGCTATTCAATCCAAAAAACCGAACTGAGCGACAACGAGACCCTGCCGGTCACCATCGTGAGCGGCCAGGCCGACCTTGACGGGCAAGCGGTCCTGCAAGGCAGGGACATCAGCGGTGACCTGCTGGCCCAGCTTACCTCGGTAGACTTTATCGTCGATTCTTCCGGGTCCTCGGGCGCGATCACCCAGGCCCTGGCCGAAGCGCTGGCAGAGATCAGTAATGTAACGGCCCAGGCCGAAATCAAGGGGCCCATCGATGACTACAGGATGCGGATCAGTTCCAATCTGGACCAGGTCTTGAAAAATGCCGTCGGCCGTACCATAGAGAAGAAAACCGCCGCTTTTAAGCGGAATTTGCAGGAAAATATAATGACGCGGGTAAAAGAGCCGTTGGCGGCGGCGGAAGGCGACTTCGCCGATTTCGGCGATATCTCCGAGAAAATCACCGCCCGGCTGCAAATGGGAGGCAATCTCCTGTGATAGTGTAGCGTCGTAAGGCACCTGAAGGCACGCCGATTCCTGCGCTGTGCGGCAAGAGGAGAGTTAAAGATGGACAGGAAACTGCTTTAGGAGAAGGAGTTGATTTCATTCCTCAACAGTGAATTGCAAAGTGAACTGCAAAAGACCGGCCGGCCTGAAGATTGCTTTTTTGATTCCATTGTCAGGTTGAGGACGGATGACCGGATGGGCTGCAACTGGGCCTATGCCAAACTGACGGGATCTGTCGCCGATAATCTTTGTCGTCCGCCCGGCGCCGATAAAATAGTCCACCGGGCGCGCAGCCAATATAATCTGAAATAGAACTTAAACCTGAATTCGTGAGCGTTCGAGAACGGGTCAGATACGGAGAATTACCATGATCGCAACCGCTGGACCGAAAACAATAAACCTCCTGGTCATGTTGGTGATCCTGTTATCCGCTCTTACAGGGACCACCTGGAGCGGCGAGAACTGTCAACCGACCCCCTACGATGAGATGGGACCCTTTTACCGGCCCGATGCCCCCGTCCGCCCCAGGGTCGGCCAGGGTTATCTGCTTGAAGGCGCCGTAAGGTCCGCCGAAGGGTGTAAACCGTTGCCGGCGGCGGTCATCGAATTCTGGCTGACCAACGAACAGGGCGATTACGACGATGCGCACCGGGCCACGGTCATCGCCGACCAGGAAGGCGAATATTCCTTTGCGAGCAATCGGCCAACCCACTACGTCGGCCGTCTGCCCCACATCCATATCAGGGTCACCGCCGCCGGCCACCAGGAGTTGATAACCCAGCATTATCCCGAAAAAGGAGAAGCCCGGGCCGACTTCGATCTGGTCCTCCGGAAAGCGGAAGAGTAGTTTTCCGCCGGTGCGGTCTGACCCCGACAAAAATCCATCTTCAGGAAAACCGCGACCACTTCGGGATCGAAGTGGCTGCCGGCCCGGGATTTGATATGGGCGCAGACCTTTGCCAGCGGCCAGGCTTTGTGGTAACGCCGGTCATGGGCCAGAGCGTCCCAGGTGTCGGCAACCGCGAAAATCCTGGCCGCGATGGGGATCTCGGTCCCCTTCAGGCCCCTGGGGTAACCGGTGCCGTCCCACCGTTCATGGTGGCAATAGGGGATATCCAGGGCCGGTTTCAGATATTCGATCTTTGAGAGCATTTCATAGGCTGCGATCGGATGCCGATTGATCAACCGGCGCTCCTCGTCGGTCAAAGCTCCCTTCTTCATCAAAACCGTGTCGGGAACCGCCATTTTGCCGATATCATGCAACATGGCGCCGCGGGTAATCTGGACAAGCTGGTTGCCGCGAATACCCATCTGCTGAGCGATTTTCCTGGTTACCCCGGCCACGCGCTGGGTATGGCCCTGGGTCTCGTGATCGCGAAGTTCGAGAGCATAACCCCACCCTTCGATGGTCGAATCATAGGCTTGAATCAACTCAAGATTGCTGCGATGCAGGGCTTCATTAATGATGCGCAGTTGCTTTTCATGGGCCACAATCTGCCGCAGGGCACTCAGGGTAACTCCGGTAACCAGAAAGACGAAAAAACCGCCGAAAAAGAAAACCGTCGCGGTAATTA
>JBHEOZ010000129.1:0-5940 GCA_046260555.1 Desulfurivibrionaceae bacterium | reverse complement strand
AGGGGGAGCTTTCCGTTAAAAGCAGTCCGAATATAATCATCCTCGACGACGACCCCGAAACCGATGAAATTTTCCGGCGGCTGTCCAAGATACGTCACGTTTTTCCTTTGGCCGCGATTTTTGTCATCTCCACCGACAAAGACCCCAAACACATCGTCGCGGTCATGAAGGCCGGGGCCACCGAATACCTGGTAACTCCGTTCAGCGCGAAAGTGCTGACCAATGCCGTCGAAGAGATTCGCGCCAAAATGACCGAGAGAGGTCATATCGCCAAGGGGGCCGTGTACAGCTTTATCAGCAGCAAGGGCGGACTCGGCTCCACCATTCTCTCGGTAAACACCGCCATCACCCTGGCCCGCACCGCCAAAAACGGCAATGCCGTGGCCCTCTGCGACATCAGTTTTCAGTCCGGCGACACCTCGGTGCTTCTCGACATCTGCAAAAACTTTCACCGTCTTGACGTTTCCCTGCTGAAAGGCGCCATGATCAAACACAAAAGCGGCCTTGAGCTGCTGGCCGCCCCGGTCAGCCCCGAGGATTATGAAATGATCGAGGACGGCCATACCGAAAAGATAATCGGGCTGCTGACCAAGCTCTACGACCGGATAATCGTCGACTGCCCCTCGATGTCCATAACCGGATCCACCATGGAGGCGTTCAGGGTCTCCAGCAAGGTATTTATTGTTATCGATCTCTCCCTGCCGGCCATCAGAAACGCGGTTCGCATCACCCAGATGATCAGAAAACACGGCATTGCCGAGGAGAAGATAGAATTTATCCTCAACCGCTACGAAAAGGGAGCGACCCTGTCCATCGAGGAGGCCGAAAAAAATCTGGGAAAACGGATATTCTGGCTGTTTCCCAATGATTTCAGCGAGATCATGTCGTCAATTAACGAAGGGGAACCGGTGGTTCAGTTACACCCCCGCTCCTTAATCTCAAAAAACATCATGAGCTTTACCGACAAGTTGAGGAACAAGCTCGGCAGCAAGGATTATCGGGGAGCAAAAACAGCTTTTGGCAAATCGATATAGGAGGGAATCGTGGCTCTGAAAAATATTATGGTAAAACTGGAAATGAACAGCCCGAACCAGACCTGGATCAGTGAGTCCGCCAGCGACAAGAACGATCTTTTTTACGAGATAAAGCATCGTATCCATGGCCGCATTGTCGAAGAGATCAACCTGGCGGTTCTGGACGAGATGAGCCATGAAGAAGTTAAACCGGAAGTAAGCCGGATCGTCGAGCGTTTTCTGGAGGACGAAAAAGTCCTGTTGAACGTCGGCGAGCGCAGGGTCCTGGTGGAAGAGATCCTGGACGAGCTCATGGGTCTGGGCCCCCTCGAACCGCTCCTGAAAGACGATACCATTTCCGACATCCTCTGCAATACATACAAGGACGTTTATATCGAGCGCATGGGTATTCTGGAAAAGGCCAACTGTCGCTTTGCCGACAATGCCCATCTTCTTAATATCATCGACCGGATTATCTCCAGAGTAGGCCGCCGGGTCGATGAATCGTCGCCGATGGTGGACGCCAGGCTCCCCGACGGTTCGAGGGTCAATGCCATAATTCCGCCGGCCGCGATCGACGGACCGCTCCTCTCCATTCGCCGTTTCGGCGCCAAACCCTTAAGAATGGAGGATTTGATCAACTACAAAACCATCAATTCGGAAATTGCCGAATTTCTGGCCGACTGCGTCCAGGCCAAGCTCAATGTCATGATCTCCGGCGGAACCGGTTCCGGCAAGACGACCCTGCTGAACATTCTCTCCGGGTTTATCCCAAGCAGGGAGCGAATCGTAACCATCGAGGACTCCGCCGAATTGCAGTTACAACAAAAGCACGTGGTCCGCCTGGAAGTACGTCCACCGAGTATCGAAGGCTCCGGTGAGATAACCCAGCGGGATCTGGTCAGGAACAGCCTGCGGATGCGGCCGGACCGGATCATTATCGGCGAGGTCCGCGGCCCGGAATCCTTCGACATGCTGCAGGCCATGAACACCGGCCATGAAGGATCGCTCACCACCATTCACGCCAACACCCCGCGGGATTCCCTGACCCGGCTCGAATCGATGATCCTGCAGACCGGCATCAATCTCCCCGAAAGGGCCATGCGTTTCATGATCTCATCGGCTCTCGACCTGATTATCCAGGTGGCCCGCTTGACCGACGGCAGCCGCAAGATTGTTTCAGTCTCGGAACTGGTGGGAATGGAAGGCAATGTTATTACCCTCCAGGAGATTTTTGTTTTCGAGAAACGGGGCATAGACAAAAAAGGCCAGGTGATGGGCCGGTTCAGGGCTACCGGCATCCGGCCCAATTTTGCCGACAGGCTCGAACTGGCCGGCATCACGATACCGGACGACCTCTTCTCCCCGGAAAAGGTTTACGAATAGAGGAGAGATCATGGAGCAACTCAATCTGTTTTTTCTGGCGGTCATTTTCCTGTTCGCGGCGGCGGTGATTCTCTTTACCTATTTTTTATGGGAGGAATCTAAATTCACCGAGAAGCGAACCATGAAGAAGCGTCTTCTCTATATCTCGGCAGGGGGCAAACACGGCAAGGAAAAACTGGAGCTTTACAAAAACAGGGTCCTGAAAAATACCGGGGTGCTTGAAGCCATCGCCTTCAAGCTTCCCAGGATCAGCTCCATAGATCGCATGCTGATCAAGACGGGACTGCCCATCCCTGCTTCGGTTTTTTTCATCATCTGCGCTCTTGCCGCCTTGATCGGGGCGATGCTCGCTTATCAGTTTATGCCCGGGAGCGCCACTCCCCTGATTGTGGGACGCATTTTTCTCTTCATTCCCTACTTCATGCTGAAAATGTACGAAAATTCGATTCTGGAGAAATTTCAGGACCAGCTGCCCGAGGCCCTGGACCTGCTGGCCAGAGCCATGCGCTCCGGCCATGCCCTGACCTCCGGGCTGGGGATGATCGCCGAAGAAATGCCGCCGCCGATTAAGCTTGAGTTCAGGGCCACGGTGGATGAAATCAACATGGGGCTCTCGGTTAAAGACGCCTTTGCCAATATGTGCGCGAGAGTGCCAAGTACCGATCTGAGATTCTTCGCCATAGCCATATTGATCCAGCGGGAAACCGGCGGCAATGTCGCCGAAATCCTCGACAAGATCGGGCATATCATTCGGGAACGTCTCCAGTTCCGCCGCCAGGTCCGGACCCTGACTGCCGAGGGCCGGCTCTCCGCCCGCATTCTGATCATGCTGCCGATTGTCATGTTCATATATATATATTTCGTAAATTATGAATACATATCCCTGATGTGGACGGAAACGATAGGGATCTACCTGCTGGCCGGCGGGATCATCATGCAGATAATCGGCGCGATATTTATCAACAATATTGTGAAAGTAGAAATTTAATTAACTCAACCGGACCCTGTTCAGCACATAGGACCGGAAAGATAAGCAACCGGATCCACAGAGCAAGTTAGTGTCTGTCCAGAAATGAGGATTTTTGTCCGAGAACGAGAAGCAAGGATGTCGGAAAAGCGCAGCGTACTCGGGTACGTGAGCACTTTCCGACTCTGCAGCGACGAAGTTATCGGGCAAAAAGACCATTTATGGACAGGCACAAGTTAAGGTAAAACTCGGTCGGCGTTAAACGTTTCCGAGACCGGCGCAACAAAGGTGGAACATGAATAATGCCATAAATTATTTGTACCGTTTGCTTGAAAACCGCGACTTTATAATTTTACAGATTTTCATTTTCCTGGCAGCGGGGTTGCTTGCCGGCAGTCTGATCCTCCTGTTCCAGCGCCGCAATTATTTGACCGAGCGGATGGCCAAACTGCTACCCGGCAAAAAACCGGTCAACCTGGCGGGCGCGAAACTCTTCGATGATGAGAAGCAAAGCGGCTTGACCGCCAGAATAATCGAGCCCGTCCATAAGATAATTGCCCCCTCGGACTTTTCTTCCCAGAAAAAAATCCGTTTGCGCCTGATCCAGGCCGGAATGCGCTCGAAAAAAGCCTATACTACCTATCTGGCCATGAAAGTTATACTTGCCGGCGCTTTTCCGCTGACCTACATCTCCTTCAGCGCCTACTACAGCCTGACTCCCACCGCCGTCACCATTGCCGTGTTTCTGGGCCTGGCCGGTTTCTTCGCGCCCAATCTGTTCATCATGCAACTCACCCAGAAAAGGCAGCAGATCATGAACAGATCGTTACCCGACGCCCTGGATCTGATGGTGGTCTGCGTGGAAGCCGGACTCGGCCTGGACATGACTTTCAAGAGAGTCGGAGACGAAATACGCCCCTTGAACAAGGAACTCAGCGACGAATTCTACCTGACCAACCTGGAAATCAGGGCCGGCAAATCCCGCAATGAAAGTTTTAAGAACATGGCTGCCCGCACCGACATGCCGGACATTCGCAATCTGATGAACATCCTGTCCCAGACCAGCCGCCTGGGTACCAGCGTGGCCAATGCCCTGCGCATCCATGCCGACTCCATGCGCGTCAAACGGCGCCAGATCGCCGAGGAGATCGCGGCCAAATCCGGGGTTAAGCTGATTTTCCCCCTGATTCTTTTCATCTTTCCGGCCATTCTCATTGTCCTGGCCGGACCGGCCGCCATCCGGGTTATGACCCAGCTGCTCCCCGCCTTTGGCGGCGGCTGAAACAGGGATGGGATGGATTTCGCCGCGCAACTTGCGAAAATATCATAATCTGATTTCAACCGGGAAATCTAACAAGTACATCAACGGGAACTGAAAAAGGAGAACATGAAGATCACCCAATTTTCTTACATCTATCCGCGCCTGACCAACCTTGTGAAGGGCCGTATCCTGCCCCTGCTTTTCATGGTGCTCATCGCTTCGGGCTGTGCCACCACCAGCGAATCGGTGCAAAAGTTCAGCCCGACCCGGGGCAGCATACTGGAGGAGGCCGCCCGGGAAGATAAAAAAGAATCACTGGAGAAACTCTCCTACGAAGAATTACTCTACCGGGGCAACAAATATTTAAGCCTAGCTAATGCCAAACTGGCCGTGCTCCATTTCCAGATGGCCCTGAAAAGAGAGCCCGACTCGGTTGATGCCCATGCCGGTCTCGGCGAAACCCTGACCCTTACCGGCGAAAATCAAGCCGCCCATCTCTACCTCAACAAGGCCCTGCGGCTTGACAGGCAGAATCGTCAGGCCTTGCTGTCCACCGGCAGATTATACCGGGAGGAAGGCGATTATATCCAGGCGGAAATGTATCTCAATCAGGCCCGGGAAATTTATCCGGCCGACCCGGAAATCCTGACGGAACTCGGCATAACCTACGGCCGCATGGATCAGGTAGATCAGGCAAAACACCTGCTTGTCAAGGTGGTTGAACTTAAACCCCGGGATGCCTCCGCCTATAACAATCTTGGTTTCAATTATATACTGATGGGAAATTATCCGGCAGCAATCACGGCTTTCCGGGAGGGCCTGGAACTCGGACCGGACTCCCCTCGCCTTCTGAATAATCTGGCGGCGGCATACGCCTTGAATTCTCAACACCGAAAGGCCTTCAACCTGTTCCGCAAAACGGGGACCGAAGCGGCCGCCTATAATGACCTGGGTTATATTTATATGATGCGTGGCCAGACGGATACGGCCCGTGAATACTTTAAAAAGGCGTTGCGGCTGAATCCCCGACATTATGTTCTAGCCAAGGAAAATCTTTCTCTTCTCGAAACCGAACCATGGCGAAAAGGAATAGCTCAGTAAACGGAGATTGCCGTCCTGCTTCTCGCCATGCCCACGAAAATCAAGCCGATAACCATATAAAAAGAGGTATACCAATGCGACTCTTCCTTGGGACCATACTGTTTATTGTGATGGGAGCTGGAAATATCCATGCCGAGATGGTGGCGGTTTCCCAAAACCGGGCCGACATAAGAAGTTCCCCTTCGGAGGTGGTCTCAACCGTTGTCATGCAG
>JBHEOZ010000128.1:0-5940 GCA_046260555.1 Desulfurivibrionaceae bacterium | reverse complement strand
TCTCCGGCCAGGCTTCGGGCCAGCAGGACCGCGAGCGCCCCCTTGCCGCCGTCAAGGATCGGGGTCAGCGCGGCGGCCCCCTTGTTGCCGGTACGCAGCACGTTGGTGGCGCCGATATTGCCGCTGCCCTGGCGTCTGACGTCGATGCCGGCCAGGCGTCCGTAGAGCAGGCCGAAGGGGATCGAGCCGACCAGATATCCGAAAATCAGAAGTATATATTGCATTGATGATGCCCTTAAGCTCTTGTTTGCGTGATTGAAAACGATCAGAAGTCACCGGATCTGCTCTGCCGTCGGTCCGCCCAGCCAGCACCAGCACAATTCGCGGGCCGATGCCCTGCTTCTCCGGTGCTTTGCTTTCCCAATCCCTTGCCGGCTGGGAGATGAGCCCACCCCGGATGCCTCGTCCCGTGATCGGTGAGGCGGTTTTCAGGGGGGGATATTACCGGGTCGGGGCGCTCTAAGAAAGAAATTTTTCTATGTCGGAAAAGCAAAGGCGTAAAAATGATGGCGCTGCAAAAAAAATCACAAAACCCTTCCTTCGACAGGCTCAGGATGAGCTGGTTCTCAGGTCCGGTGTAGGAGCGGCTTCAGCTGTAAAAAAAACATCACTCCCGGCATCCCAAGGATTCTGCTCAATTCCCATTCCCGCAGGGCGTATATCGAGCTTTTTACTTAGCCGTCCCGTTTTGTACCCAAAGGGCATAAGTTTCGTACGAGTCCCGCCTTGCGGGACTCAACTCAGCTTTATACCCAAAAAGAGGGCATAAGTTTCGTACGAGTCCCGCCTTGCGGGACTCAACTCAGCTTTAACTTTTTGCGAGTTTGGCAAAATGGTGTTGGCCATCAAGACTTTTTCGGGTTAAGTGCAAACCATTCTCTGGAGAGAGAAGCCGTTTTATTAAAATTTGTCGGAGAACCAACCGGGTCACGGCGGGATAATTTTGCTCCTGTACGGGTCTGATGGAGAGGGGGTAGTAATGAATGAGGATTTCATGAAGGAGGCCATTCGGCTCTCCATTGAAAAGATGGGTAATGGCGACGGCGGTCCTTTCGGCGCGGTAGTGGTTCGAAACGGGCAAATTGTCAGCCGGGGCTGGAACCGGGTCACTTCAACCAATGATCCCACCGCCCATGCGGAAATTGTCGCCATTCGCGGGGCTTGCCGGGAACTGAATACCTTCTGGCTGGGCGACTGCGAGCTTTACGTAAACTGCGAACCCTGTCCCATGTGTCTGGCCGCGGTTTACTGGGCCGGGATCAGAAAGATTTACTACGGCGCGGTCCGCCAGGATGCCGCCGATGTCGGTTTCGGTGACGCCTATATCGCCGGGGAGCTCGGCAAGCCCGCTTCCGATAGAAATATACAGGTTGAGCAGGGCATGAGGGAAGAGGCCCTTGCGGCATTTGCTATTTGGGATCAGATGGAAGACAAGATAGAGTATTGAAGCCGGTTCCGGGCCATTTATCCCCGGCCGGCCGGGTCGTCGGAATCCGTGCGCGGCCCCGAAAGGCGGCTGGAGCAATTTTTCCACCCTGATCGCCGACAGGTAAGCAGGCAATTTCAGGTTGATAAGGACGGACTGCCCGATAGCGGTCGCTGAATCCGGTTTAAAATAGAAGAGGCGTAATCATGCATAGAAAAACGCTTATATCGATGGCCGTACTTTTCGGGATTTTGTTTCTCTTGCCCCCGCAGGGCCGGGCCGAAGATGTCAGCTTCTACGCGCAGCAGGAAGTGGAAAAGGGTTGGCAGGCCTTTGCCGAGGGTGATCTGGAGGCGGCCTTCCGCGGCTTCAGGCAGGCCATCACGATCAATCCGCAATATGCGGCAGCCTATTATGCCCTGGGGCATGCCAATCTGGCCCGGAACCTGACCGGCGCGGCCATCGCCAACTTCAGAAAGGCCATTGAGCTTGCCGATCCGCCGATGGTCGAGGCCTATATAAATCTCGGCTTCGCCCTCACCCTTGCCGGCCGGGACCAGGAGGGGATTGCGGTCTACAATCAGGCCCTGGCCCTTGAGCCGATGAACGAGGAATTGCATCTCAATCTGGCCAATTACTACTGTTCTCAATTAAACGGCAAGAAGGCCTGGGAGCATATTCGTTTCGTCCGGAAGATGGAAGGCGAGATCGCCGAGGAGCAGCTCGAAGAGATGCGCTCCCTCTGCCCGGATGAATGATCTTCGCCGGCGCGTTTTTCGACTTTTTGCCAACCTCCAAGCCTCCATCCCGGAGGCTTTTCTTATTTCCCCTGAATTTTCCGCTTTTTCAAAAAAAACCTGAAAAAAACAGCGCCCCCTTGACCTAGGTCAAAGTCCCGGTCCTCCCGATGGGGTAGTCTGTAATCAACAGCAAAGGAAAATTCCGGTTGCCCAGAGGGTCCGGACAAGCAAAATCGCATGTACGAACAATTGAACGGGAGGTTCGAAAAATGTTTTGTAATCAATGTGAGCAGTCAGCCCAGGGTGGATGTTCGACGATCGGAGTATGCGGCAAGCAGCCGGAGGTTTCGGATCTGCAGGATCTTCTGATCCATGCCCTGCAAGGTCTTTCCGTCTATGCGGTGGAAGGACGCAAGGTGGGGGTTGCCGATCCCGAGGTTGGCCGCTTTACCTGTGAAGGGGTTTTCTCGACCCTGACCAATGTGAATTTCGATGCCGAACGGGTGGCGGATCTGGTCCGCAAGAGCGTTGAGGTTAGAGACGGCTTGAAGGAAAAGGTCAGGGCGGCCGGCGGCCAGGTCGATCTTCCGCAGGCGGCGGCCGGTTTCACCCCGGCACCAACCACCGGGGAAATGGTCAAACAGGGCGGCGAGGTTTACCTGACCGGCAATCCCGACGAGAACGAGGATATCAGGTCCCTCAAGCAGACCTTGCTATTCGGGGTCAAGGGTGTGGCGGCCTATGCCGATCATGCCCGGATCATGGGCCAGGAAGACGATGCGGTGTACGCTTTCATCCATGAAGCCCTGGCGGCCACGATCACCGAGGGTCTTACGGCCGATGACTGCGTGGCCGCGGCCCTGAAATGCGGCGAGGTCAACCTGCGGGCCATGGAACTGCTCGATGCCGGAAACACCGGCACCTACGGCGACCCGGTCCCGACCCCGGTGCCGTTGGGCGCCAAGCAAGGCAAGGCTATCGTCGTTTCCGGCCATGATCTCAAGGATCTGGAGCTGCTTCTCCGGCAGACCGAGGGCAAGGGCATCAATATCTACACCCATGGCGAGATGCTGCCCACCCACGGCTATCCGGCCCTGAAAAGGTATCCCCATTTCCATGGCCACTACGGCACCGCCTGGCAGAATCAGGGCAAGGAATTCGCCGAGTTCCCCGGGGCCATCGTGATGACCACCAACTGTATCCAGAAGCCGGCCGATTCCTATATGGACAATATCTTCACCACCGGCCTGGTGGCCTGGCCCGGCGTCAATCACATCGGCGCCAGCAAGGACTTCACTCCGGCGATCGAGCGGGCCCTGGCCATGGAAGGTTTTCCGGCTGACACCGACAAGGGTTCGGTCATGGTCGGCTTTGCCAGAAACGCGGTCCTTTCGGTGGCCGACAAGGTGGTCGAGGCGGTCAAGAACAAGGATATCCGCCACTTCTTCCTGGTCGGCGGCTGCGACGGCGCCAAGCCGGGCCGGGACTATTACACCAGATTCGTCGAGCAGGTTCCCGCCGACTGTATGGTCCTGACCCTGGCCTGCGGCAAGTTTCGCTTTTTCGACAAGGATCTCGGCGATATCGGCGGCATTCCGCGCCTCCTTGATATCGGCCAGTGCAACGACGCCTACTCGGCGGTGCAGATCGCGGTGGCCCTGGCCAATGCCTTTGACTGCGAGGTGAACGATCTGCCCCTGTCCTTTGTCCTTTCCTGGTATGAGCAGAAGGCGGTGGCGATCCTCCTCACCCTGTTCCATCTCGGGATCAAGGGGATCAAGCTCGGACCCAGTTTGCCGGCATTCATTACTCCGAATGTCCTTGATGTGCTGGTCAAGAACTTTGAGATCAAGCCCATTTCGACTCCGGAGGAGGACCTTAAGGAAATTCTCGGCTAAAGTGCTTATAATATATGGAGTCGGGGCGGTTACATGCCCCGGCTGCCGAATTATAAAGCTGCAAACGAAACTTATGCCCTGTGGGTATAAGTCGAACAAGAAAATGATCCGCCAGGAGGTGGTTGCATGCAGTGCCCCGGTCAGGATAGCCGTTACTGGGATGGCGAGGCCGTTTTTGAGGAGAAGTGTCCGAAATGCGGCGCTGCCATTGAGTTTTTCAAGGACGATAATACCCGTAAATGCGGGAAGTGCGGCCAGAAGGCCCTGAATCCCCGGATCGATTTCGGTTGCGCCTCGTACTGCCCCTATGCCAGCCAGTGCCTGGGCGAATTGCCCCCGGAGTTGCTGGCCAAGAAGCAGGATCTGCTCAAGGAGCGGGTGGCCATCGAAATGAAGCGCTATTTCGAGAATGATTTCAAAAGGATAGGGCATGCCACCCGGGTCGAGCGCCTGGTCAAGGAGATCGGCGAGCTCCTTATGGAGCGCAGCGAGGGTGAAGCTTACAATCCGGCGGTGGCCGGGATCGCCGGTTATCTCCACGATATCGGGATCAAGGAGGCGGAGCGCAAGTTCGCCAGTTCATCCCCGAAATATCAGCACCGGGAAGGACCGCCGGTGGCCCGGGCGATCCTGACCCAACTCGGGGCCAATCAGGGCCTTATCGAAGAGGTCTGCGAGATCATCGGTCATCACCATACCCCCCGCAATGACGAGACCGTCAACTTCAAGGTTCTTTATGACGCCGATCTGATCGTTAACCTTGAAGAGCAGCAGAAGGAATCTCCCTCACCACCGGAACATCTGGCCAAGATCGTCGAGGCCTCTTTTTTGACTGGGGCGGGCGCTGATGTTGCCCGGAAGAAGCTGTTGGCGGATTGATATTTGAAGTATTTTAGGAGAGCGGGCCGATAAGGGCAAACGCCCAGCGGCCCGCACCGATTTAGTGATGTAAATAAACCAGGTCAGAAGGTTGCCCTTAAAAATAAGCTTCTTAGAGGGATTGATATGAAGGTGATGCGAAAGATAATCGAGATCGACGACCACTTATGCAACGGCTGTGGGGAGTGCGTTCCCTCCTGCGCCGAAGGCGCTCTGGTGATTGTTGACGGCAAGGCCCGGATGATCGCCGAAAAGTATTGCGACGGTTTAGGGGCCTGCCTTGGTGACTGCCCCCAGGGGGCTTTGCGGATCATCGAACGGCACGCCGATGATTTCGACGAAGAGGCGGTCGAGGAACTTCTCAGCCGGAAAAAAGCGGAAGGGAACTCGCCCGCTCCCGGCTGTCCGTCGGCTAAACTACAGGTTTTGGGAGGGCATGGTTCCTGCCAGCAGGCCAACCAGCCGGTTGGCGCGGCGGGAAACCCTGATTCCGCCCTGGGCCACTGGCCGGTCCAGATCAGACTGGTACCGCCCGGGGCGCCCTTTCTGAAAAACGCCGATCTCCTGGTTGCGGCCGATTGTGCTCCGGTTGCCTATCCCGGCTTTCATCGCGAGTTTCTGCCGGGCCGGGCGGTGATGATCGGCTGCCCCAAATTTGACGACCAGGCCGCTTACATTGAGAAATTTCGGGAGATTTTTGAAACCGCCGATCTCAAATCGGTTACCATGCTGATCATGGAGGTCCCCTGCTGCGGGACGATGCGAGGAATAATCAGTGAGGCTCTCAAGCAGTCCGGCAAGGCAATCAAGATCAACGAGGCGGTGATCGGGGTCGGCGGCAGCTTGATTTCCAGCACCCTCTAAACCTGATGGCGTCGCAAAAAGTCGCCGGCTCCCGCGTTGCTGCAAATTGTCTCGTCATTGCAGCGTACTGAAGTACGCTTCATTCCTCGAAATTTGCGCGCCTTGGATCTGACGATTTTTGCTTAGCCATCCC
>JBHEOZ010000127.1:0-6049 GCA_046260555.1 Desulfurivibrionaceae bacterium | reverse complement strand
CGGAACCTCTTTAAGAATCTCACACACCGCCGGGGCCGGCAGGGGCAGCACGCCGTGTTGGCAGGAGACCAAACCGCTGCCCATCGGCAGCGGCGAGCAGATCACCCGCTTGATCCCCAGATGGTCGAGGCAGATCGAGAAACCGACGATGTCGATAATCGAATCGACCGCCCCCACCTCGTGAAAATGGACCTTGTCCACCTGCTGGTTGTGAACCCCGGCCTCGGCTTCGGCCAGGGTGGTGAAGATGGCCAGGGCCGTTTTTTTTACCGTTTCATTCAGGGATCCGGCGCTAAGCATTTCCCGGATTTCCGTCCAGTGGCGGGGGGGCTGGTCCCCGACCCTTGGCCCGCCGGCGCTCTCTGATTTTTTCAAGCAGCCGGTGCCGGTAAAGCATGGCCGGCGCCACCAGGGCGGCGGAGATGGCGACGAGAATCGCCAGTTGCAGCCAGTCGCCGCTGTAGGCCTCGGCCCCGTTGGCTGAGAGCAGCAGGGTACCGGGCATCCGGCCCACCCCGGTTACGAAGATGAAGACCGGCAGGGGCATCGCGCTCATCCCCAGCAGGTAGGAAAGCGAATCCTTGGGAAAGCCCGGCAGGATGAAGAGGATGAAGGGAATCAGGTAATCGCCCCGGCAGATCAGGTGGTTGAAGCGCTGATAGATTCTGGTATGGCGGAATCGGTCGATGAAGAACGAGCCGAGCAGACGGCCGCCGCCGAAGGCGATTATCGAGCCGATGGTCAGGCCGATGGTCGAATAGAGAAAACAGGGCCAGGTTCCGAAGACGTAGCCGCCCACCAGGCCGCTTACTTCGCCGGGAATCGGGGCCAGAATGACCTGGAAGATCTGGATGGCGATGAAAAACAGCGGGGCGTACGGCCCGTAGGCAAGAATTTCGGCGCGCAGCTGGTCGCTTTCATTCTTGAAGTCCTTGAGCTGGCCGAGGATGGTGGTGAGCATGCCTTCCCGGTTGAGGTACAGGAAGAGCAGTACCAAAAAGAGGAGCACCCCCAGGGCCAGGATATACTGTCGTTTAGTCAAGCCGGCCATCAGTCTAACTTGGCGCTGGGCTCAAGACGGCGGCCCTGGAGAAATGGTCCCACCTCCATTCGCCTGGAGCCTTCGAGCTGCACTTCCTTGATCAGCAGGGCATCCCGGCCGGTGGCGATCAGCATTCCTTCCCGGTCGGCCCGCAGAACCGTACCCGGTTCGGCGGTCTGCGGAGAGTCGACAATCTCCGGCCTGAAGAGCCGCAAGCGCTTGTCGTCCAGGAAGGTATAGGCAGTGGGCCAGGGATCAAGGCCCCTGATCCGGCAGCTGATCGATCCGGCCGGGGCCGACCAGTCGATCCGGCCCTGTTCCTTGGTGAGCGGCGGGGCGAGGCTCACCTGGCTCTCATCCTGGGGGCGGGGGGTAAGTTCGCCGCGCTGGAGACCGTCAAGCGCCTCGATCAAGAGCCGCCCGCCGAGATTGGCCAGCTTGACCGCGAGAGTCGCGGCGGTATCGTCGGCTTCGATGGGAATGGCGCCGGGCAGCAGAATGTCGCCGGTATCCATGCCCTCGTCCATCTGCATGATGGTGATGCCGGTCTCGCTGTCGCCGTTCAGGATTGCCCATTGAACCGGGGCGGCGCCCCGGTATCTGGGGAGCAGGGAACCGTGGACGTTGATGGTGCCGAAGGGCGGCAGGTTCAGTAATGGTCCCGGCAGGATGCGGCCGTAGGCGGTGACGGCGAACAGATCGGCCCGGTAGTCTCGCAGTTCTTCCATGAATTCGGGGGTTTTGATGGCGGTGGGTTGGAGGACCGGCAATCCCGCCCGGAGGGCCAGCTCCTTGACCGGCGGCGCGGCCAGTTTGCGGCCGCGGCCCCTGGGCCGGTCCGGCTGGGTGACTACCGCCGCCACCTGATGGCGGCTGTCGAGCAGTGCCTGCAGCGAGGGGACCGCGAACTCCGGAGTCCCCACGAAAACGACCCTGAGCGGATCAAGGGTGGTGGTCATCCGGCGGGCTCCCGATCCTCGGCCTGCTTTTCGGCCTCGATAATTTTTTTGAGCTTCTTTTTGTAAAGTGCCCGTTTCAGGGAGCTTAGGTGATCGATGAACAGGATGCCGTTCAGGTGGTCGATCTCGTGCTGGAGGACCCGGGCCGGCCACTGCTCGGCTTCGAAACGCAGGGTATTACCTTCGAGGTCCAGAGCTTCGACGACGATCCGGCGGGCCCGCTTTACTTCGGCGCAAAGCTCCCGGACGCTCAGGCACCCCTCTTCGCCCATTTCCTCGCCTTCCGCCTCGACGATCAGGGGGTTTATCAGGGCGGTGTAGTTGCCCTTTTCCTCGGCCGGGCCGGGGTCGTAAACCAGAATCTGCTTCGAGATCCCGATCTGGGGGGCGGCGAGGCCGACCCCCGGGGCGTCGTACATGGTCTCGGCCATCTCTTCGACCAGGGCGACCAACTCGGCATCGAATTCACGCACCGGTACGGCTTTTTTGCGGAGAATCGGATCCGGGTATTTAAGTATCGGTAATATTGTCATTTTGTTGGTCTCTCGGAAAATGTTCGACTATAGCATGTTTTCCGGATCAACGTCCAGAGACAATTTTACTCCATTGGGGTGTAATCCCCGGTCAGCATCGAGCAGAGCCGAAGAAAAACCGTGCAGGGTTTTCAGGTCACCGCTCTTCAAAAGGAGCTGCCAGCGGTAGCGGCCGTGCAGCTTGGCCAGCGGCGCCGGAGCGGGGCCGAGAATGGTAACGGTGACGTGGCGGCGGGCCATGCGCCTGGCCAGTTCGGCCAGGGCCACGGCGCTTTTTTTGACCTGATCCTCCCGCTCGCCTTCGATGCGGATGTTGATCAGTCTGGCGAAGGGTGGAAACTGCAGGGCGCGGCGCAGTTCGATCTCCCGGTCGAACAGGCCCCGGTAGTCATGGAGCCGGGCGGTGCTGATCGAATAATGCTCCGGATTCAGGGACTGGATGATTACCCGGCCCGGTTTGTCGCCGCGCCCGGCCCGGCCGGTCACCTGGGAAAGAAGCTGGAAGGTGCGCTCCCCGGCCCGGAAATCGGGGAGGCCCAGGCCGGCATCGGCCCAGACCACCCCGACCAGGGTGACGTGGGGGAAGTGGTGCCCCTTGGTGATCATCTGGGTGCCGATCAGGATGTCGATTTCGCGGTCGTGGACCTTTTTCAAAATGGCCAGCAGATCCTTGCGGTTCAGGCTGGTATCCCGGTCGAGCCGGGCGAGGCGGGCCTTGGGGAAGAGTTTGGCCAGTTCGTCTTCCAGCCGTTCGGTGCCGAAGCCGATCGGCACCAGATTGGTCGATTGACACTGCGCGCAGATGGTTTCGCTTTTTATGTTATGGCCGCAGTAATGGCAGAGCAGCTTGCCGCTGCCCTTGTGCATGGTCAGTGAGATATGGCAGCTCGGGCAGCGGACCGATTGGCCGCAGTCCCGGCAGAGCATCATGCTGGCGTAGCCCCGGCGGTTCAGGAAGATCAGGCTCTGGTCGCCGGCGGCCAGGTTTTCCCGGAGGGCAACGGTCAGTTCGTGGGAGAACAGGGGCGGCTGGCCGGAGACGGTCTTGATCTCCTGGAGGTTGACGATTTCGACCGCGGGCAGCTCTTTTTCCTCGACCCGGCTGGCCATGGTCAGCATCTTGTATTTGTTGTTCAGGGCGTGCTGGTAGCTGATCACCGAGGGGGTGGCCGAGCCGAGGATGACCGTGGCCCCGGCCTGGGTGGCGCGGAGGACCGCGAGATCGCGGCCATGGTAGCGGAGGCCGTCTTCCTGTTTATAGGCCCCGTCGTGTTCCTCGTCGACGATGATCAGGCCGGGATCGGCCAGGGGCGCGAAGATCGCCGAGCGGGCGCCGATGACAATCCGGGCCTGGTTGTCGGCGATGCGCCGCCACTGGTCGAAGCGTTCCCCTTTGGACAGGCCGCTGTGGAGCAGGGCGACCCGGTCCCCGAACCTGGAGAAGAAATGGGCTTCAAGCTGGGTGGTCAGGGCGATTTCCGGGACCATGATCAGGACGGCGCGGCCCGCCGCCAGGGTTTCCTTGGCGGCCTGCAGGTAGATTTCGGTCTTGCCGCTGCCGGTGACGCCGTGGAGCAGAAAGGGGCGGAATTCCCGGGAGGCGAGCGCGGGTTTCAGTTCGGCCATCACCTCTTGCTGTTCGGCGGTGAGGGTTTCCGGCTCGGCAAAGAAGCGGGGCGGTTCCCCGAAGGGATCGCGGTAGACCGGCAACTCCTCCAGGCAAATGAGCCCCTTTGCGGCCAGGGATTTCAGGGCCTCACGGGCTCCGCTGTAATGTTTGTTCAGCAGGGGGCGGGGGACCGGGGTCTTGGCTTCGCCGGCCAGTTCCCGCAGAAGTTCAAGGGTTTTCAGTTCCGATTTTTTCAGATTTTCGCGGTCCGGATCGGCCAACGGCTGAAGGACGGCGCACACCAACGTCCGCGGCTTGGCGGTTGCCCCGGTGATTACTTCCTCGATTCTGACCAGCCCCCGGTCCCGCCATTTTTCAAGAAGGCTCCGTTCCCGGTGGTTCCGCCAGATCCGGCGGCAGGCGTTGGGCGGCAGCCTGCCTTTGTCGAGAAGGGTATTCAGCCAGGCGGGCGAATCCGCCTGCCGGCCGATTTCGTCGGTACTGTTTGCGGTCAGGATGATCTCCCTGCCGCTGGCCGGGGTAAGTCCGGCGGGCAGGGCGGTTTTGATCACCTCGCCGATTGGATACTGGTAGTATCCGGCGATCCAGCGGAACAGCTCGATCATCGAGGCCGGGAACAGCGGTTCGGGGTCCAGGATCTCGGTGATTGCCTTGATCCTGTGGTTGGCCGGGTTGTTTGAGTGGCCCGCCAGAATGTAGCCGGTCACCTGCCGGCGGCCGAGGGGGACCAGTACCCGGCAGCCGGGCTGGAGGGTGATCCCGGCCGGGGCCTTGTAGGTGAGGGAGTTCAACAGGGGGGCCGCCACCGCGACTTCCAGATATTTATCGTTCCTGCTCATGGTCGGTGATGGGGCAAAGCCCGCCGGTCCGGGGGTGTGATCAAAGATCGGCGGCGACTTCCTTGATATGCTTCCGGAATTCCTCCTTCAGGGTTGGATGGCGCAGGGCGAAGGCGACGATCGCCTTCAGGTAGCCGAGTTTATCGCCGGCGTCGAACCTGGTCCCCTCGAATTCGTAGGCGTAGATCGGCCTCTTCCTGGAAAGGGCGAGCAGGGCGTCGGTCAGCTGGATTTCACCGCCATGGCCGGGAGCGGTCTTGCCTAACAGTTCGAAAATCTCCGGCTGGAGGATATAGCGGCCGATAATGGCCATATCGGAATCGGTGGTGCCGGGCGGCGGTTTCTCGATCATCCGCTCGACCTGGATTACATGATCATGGAGTTTTTTCCCTTCGACGATGCCGTACTGGTCGGTCTGATCCATGGGGACCCGCTGCACGGCCACGATCGACTCCTGCAGTTCATTGAAAAGGTTAAGCATCTGCAGGGTGCAGGGGGTGGTGTCGGAGAGAACCAGGTCGTCGCCCAAAAGGACTACGAAAGGGTTGTTGCCGATCACATTACGGGCCGACCAGATCGCGTGACCGAGTCCCAGGGGTTTTTTCTGGCGGACCGAGACGATGTCGATCAGGTTCGAGATTTTGCTGATCTCCTCGCAAAGGTCATCCTTGTTTTTACCCTTGAGGATGGTTTCCAGCTCGAAGTTGTAATCGAAATGATTTTCGATGGCCGATTTGCCTTCGCTGGTGATCAGGATGACCTCCTCGATCCCCGAGGCGACCACTTCTTCGACGATAAACTGGATGGTGGGCCGGTCGACAATGGTCAGCATTTCCTTGGGGATTGCCTTGCTGGCCGGAAGAAAACGGGTGCCGAGTCCGGCCACCGGGATAACCGCTTTGCTGATTTTCATATTCCTTTTCCACTCAAATTGGCTATGGTTGATAATATGGTCTGTCAATTCTATTTATTATGCCTAAGTTCGGCGGGGAAAGCCATCAGTTTTCTGTAGAAATTCACTATGACGATTACCCATCCTCTTGAAG
>JBHEOZ010000126.1:0-6080 GCA_046260555.1 Desulfurivibrionaceae bacterium | reverse complement strand
ATTGCAGCGTACTGAAGTACGCTTCATTCCTCGAAATTTGCGCGCCTTGGATCTGACGATTTTTGCTTAGCCATCCCGTGACTTTTTGCGAGTTTATCAAGCTTGATGGCAATATTAAATTGGGAATATAAATGATTTTGGTAATACTAACTACATAATAATCGGGAATTTTTCAAAAACCGCTCCGCTCCGGATCGAACTGAATCGGATTATTCGCGTGGTTTTCCTCTGACAGGCGTTGTCCGTTTAAGATTCCGGGGGTGGCTAGGCAAAAACGCCATGACCCGGATGAGTGAACTTATTGCGATGCCGTCATCAACCGGATCACTCTTTTTTCCGCCAGCCGTTGGTCTTTCTCTGGACCAATTCCGGGATTTTGGTGGCGTAGGAGACCGCCGGGTAACCGAGAACCTCGTCGACCGCCGTGGTGAAACCGGTGGAGGGGCTGATCGTAAAGTCTTTGGGAATCTCGATATCCACCTCGCCTCGATTGTCGTAATGGACGGTCAGCCTGATCGGACAAGATCCGTGATTCTGCAGAATGAGTTTTTTCAGGTCTTCGACCCGGCCGCGGCTGACCTGGTCGGAACGCAGCAAGACCCGGGCCGATTCGATGTACCTTTTGCGGGCGTCGGGCAGGTCGGTGATCTCGTCGGCGATTATTTTGCTGGTCTGCTCGTCCTTTTCCACCTTGCCCTGGACGATCAGGGGGATGTCTTCGTCCAGCAGGTGGGCGCATTCCTGGTAAATCTTCGGGAAGACGACTACCTCGGCGCTGCCCGAGATGTCCTCCAGGGTCAGAAAAGCCATCCGGTCGCCTTTCTTGCTGAAGATGTTCTTGCGGGTCCTGAGCAGGCCGCCGACTCTGACCGCCTGATTGTTGAATTCGCCGATATCGGTCAACAGGGAAGTGGTTACCATCTTGAGTTCCCGGCGATGACTGTCCAGGGGGTGGCCGGTCAGATAGAAACCGACGGTCTCTTTTTCGGCGGCCAGCCGGTCTTTTTCGGACCATTCGGGGATATCCGGCAGTTTGATCTCGATTGATTTGGCGGCCTCGGTTTCGGGCAGGATCCCGAACAGCGATTTCTGGCCGGAAAGTTTATCTCTTTGCGCCGCCTGGGCCTGTTCCATGGTCAGATCCATGATGGCGAAGAGTTGCGAGCGCCGGGCGCCCAGCGAATCGAAAGCGCCCGCCCTGATCAGGCTCTCGATCACCCGCCGGTTGACCCGCCGGGAATCGATCCGCGTGCAGAAATCCGGAAGGGAGCGATAGAAGCCGTTGGCCTCTCTTTCCTCGATGATCGAGTCAAGGGCGGCGCCGCCGACATTCTTGACCGCGGCCAAGCCGAAGCGGATCCGATCTTCGATTACCGCGAAATCGCGGTTGCTCTCGTTGATGTCGGGCGGCAGCACCTCGATCTCGCGTTCCCGGCATTCGTTGATATAGAGGACCACCTTGTCGGTGTTGCTCATGTCGCAGGAGAGCAGGGCGGCCATGAATTGGGCGGGATAGTGTGCCTTGAGATAGGCGGTCTGGTAGGCAATCAGCGCGTAGGCGGCGGAGTGCGATTTGTTGAAGCCGTAGCCGGCGAACTTGGCCATCAGGTCGAAGATGTATTCCGCCTTGTCGGTGGGGATGTCGTTATCCGCGCAGCCCGCCATGAACTTTTCTTTCTCGGCGGCCATCACCTCCGCTTTTTTCTTGCCCATGGCCCGCCGCAGCATGTCGGCATCGCCCAGGGAGTAGTTGGCCAGGACGTTGGCGATCTTCATGACCTGTTCCTGGTAGACGATGACTCCGTAGGTCTCCTTGAGGATCGGCTCCAGTTGCGGCAGCGGGTATCTGGCCGCCATCCGGCCGTGTTTGGTGTTGACGAAGTCGGAGACCATGCCGCTTTCCAGGGGACCTGGCCGGTAGAGGGCCACCAGGGCGATCAGGTCGCTGAAGGCTTCCGGGTGCATGTCGAAGAGCAGCTTGCGCATTCCGGAGCTTTCCAGCTGGAAAACCCCGAGGGCGTCGCCCCGGCACAGGAGGTTGTAGGTTTTCGGATCGTCCAGCGGAATGTTGGCCATGTCCAGCCTGCGGCCGATGGCCGCTTCGATCAGAACCACGGCCCTTTCGATGACGGTGAGGGTCTTCAGGCCCAGAAAATCGAACTTGATCAGGCCGGTCTGTTCGGTATGGACCATGTCGTACTGGGTCAGGACCTCTTCCTTCGAGCCGCGGGCCATGGGCAGATACCGGTACATGGGGCCGGGGGAGATAACCACCCCGGCCGCGTGGGTGGAGGTGTGCCGGGGCATGCCCTCCAGAACCATGGAGATCTCGATCAATCGGGCGATATCCTTGTCCTGCCTGACCGCTTCCGCGAGACGCGGTTCCTTCTCCAGGGCCTTCTCGATGGTGATATTCAGTTCGTCCGGCACCAGTTTGGCGATCTTGTCGACCTCGCCGAAGGGGATCGCCAGGGCGCGGCCGACATCGCGGATCACCCCCCGGGCCTTCATTGAACCGTAGGTGATGATCTGGGCGACGTGATCGGCCCCGCCGTATTTTTTCTGGACGTATTCGATTACCTCGCCGCGGCGATCCTGGCAGAAATCGACATCGAAATCCGGCATCGATTTTCTTTCGATATTGAGAAACCGTTCGAAGATCAGTCCGTATGGCAGGGGGTCGAGATCGGTGATCCGCATGGCGTAGGCGACCAGGCTGCCGGCCCCGGACCCCCGGCCCGGGCCGACCGGAATCCGGTTCTCCTTGGCCCAGCTGATGAAGTCGGCTACCACCAGAAAATAGCCGGGGAAGCCCATCGCCTTGATCACCTCGATCTCCATGTTCAGGCGGTCCCGGTAGGTCTTTTCCTGTTCCTCGGTGAGATTGTCCTTGGGGCGGATAATCTCCAGCCGCTTCTCGAGACCGTCCCGGGCCGCTTTTTCAAATACCGTATCGAAGTTTTCTCCCTCCGGGACCGGGAAGAGCGGGAAGTGGTGTTCGCCGAATTCAAGTTCGAGGTTGCAGCGTTCGGCCACCTTGACGGTATTGGCGATCGCCTCGGGGCACCAGGCGAAGCACTCTTTCATTTCCTGGGGAGACTTGAAGTAGAGCTGGTCCGAATCGAAGTGGAAGCGGCCCGGATCGTCGATGGTCCGGCTGGTCTGCACGCAGAGCAGCACCTCGTGGGCCTTGCTCTGTTCCCTGGTCAGATAGTGGCAGTCGTTGGTCGCTACCAGCGGGATGCCGGTTTCCCCGGCAATCTCGACCAGGCCCTGGTTGACCTTGGTCTGGATAGGGATGCCGTTTTCCTGAAGTTCCAGATAGAGCCGGTCGCCGAAGAGATCCTGCAGCTGGCGGGCCTTGGTCAGGGCCTGTCCGGGGTCGTCTTTTTTCAGATAGTAGGCGACCGGACCCTGCAGGCAGGCGGTCAGGGCGATCAGGCCGTTATTGTACTTCTCGATAACCTCCATGTCGATCCGCGGTTTGTAGTAAAAACCTTCGAGCTGGGCTATCGAGGCCAGGTGCATCAGGTTTTGGTAGCCATCTTTGTTCATGGCCAGGAGGACCAGGTGATGCAGCAGTTTCGATTGGGCGTCCTTGGTGTGCCGGCTGGCCGGGGTGACGTAAAACTCGCAGCCGATAATCGGTTTCAGTCCCGCCTTGGTGGCCTTGTTGTAAAAATCGAGTGCTCCGTACATGGCGCCGTGGTCGGTGATGCTGACCGTGTGCATCCCGAATTCCCTGGTTTTGTCCATCAGGTCGTTGAGCCGGATGGCGCCGTCCAGCAAGCTGTAATTGGTGTGGACGTGGAGATGGACAAAATCGGCTGGCTGGGCCGTTGGCGGTGAATTGTTGTTCATGGTTTCTCTTTATAAAAGTCTATTTCCTGAATCGGTGAGAAGTGTCAATATAGCATTGGATGAGGGGATTGCACAGGGAGAAATAAAAGCTCTGCCCTTTTTCAGGAGCCCGGATAAAGTTCTTTTAAATCAAGTGCTTAGGGGCATAGGGTTCCGGCAGCTTGAATGTTTCCAAGGCCTGGAGGCTGGTCCACAGCCCTTCTTCCCGGTGGGGTTCCAAGGTGATGATCGGACGCTGTTTGGCCCGGCGCAGAAAGTCGAAAAGAGCGGCAAAGTCAAAATCCCCTTCGCCGATGGCCAGATGTTCGTCCCGATTGCCGAGATTGTCATGGAGATGGAGCTGGATAAGCCAGGGGAGCAGCGGGGTCAGCCAGTCCTGCCAGGGGTTTTTGGCGAAGGCCATGACATGGCCGACGTCGAGGCAGAACCGGGCATATGGTGAATCAAGAGCGCCGAGAATTTTACGATGCTGATCGGGGCTGGTTTCGTAAGTGTTTTCAAAGGCCACCGGGACCCGATGGGCTTCGGCGATAGCCAGCAGCCCTTGCCAGGTTTCAAGGGAACTGGCCAGCCATTCTTCCTTTTTAAACCCGTGCTTGTTCTCCTCGTAGCCGAGGTGGCAGACGATGGAAACGGGTTCGAACACTTCGATCAGCTCAAAGGCCTTGCGCAATTTGGCGCGGCTGGCGGCCAGCACCGCCGGGTCGATGCCGCCCGGGGCCAGGTCGCCGAAGGGGGCGTGAATGGTGCAGGCCAGGCCTTCTTCCTTTAACCTCCGGGCGATCCGTTTGAAATCGGCAAGGGGTCTATCGTGGAGGCAGGGGCCCTCCAGGCCGATCTCCGGTTGGAGACGGTTGTCGAGAAAGACCCTGAACAGATCGGTCCGCAACCGCTCGAACGGCGCGTTGATGAACAGGCGGGAAGTCAGCCCGGCAAAGGGGAGACCGGAGTGGGGCCGTCCGGTTGCATGCTCTTTTTCAGTCAAGCTTTCCGGCCTCTTCGATCAGCATGATCGGGATATCGTCTCTGATCTCGTAGAGCAGTCGGCACTTTTCGCAGATCAGGCCGTCTTGCTGATCGTTAAGTTTGACTTGCCCCTTGCATTGGGGGCAGGCCAGGATCTCCAGCAGTTCCTTTTTTATCATGTATGGTCCTCTTCTGATTTATAGGTTCTTTCTTCCGAACATAAAACTCTAGACTCCATAATGCAACAGGAGGACGGCTTACCTCGAGAATAAATCGGCAAGCGGCCGATGTTTGTTGCGCCGGTAGGGTGCAAAGGCTAAGATGGTCGCCATGTTAGAGGGGAGGTGTGCTGTCTAAATGCTTTTTAAGCACCTCCGGATTCAGGTGGGCTTTTGTCGCCCGGGCCGAGATTATTTTTACCAGGCTAATGCCAGCCGACGACATTATTAATCTATGAATATTCTGATAGTCAAAACCAGCGCCATCGGCGATGTTACTCATACCCTGCCCGTCTTGAACGCGCTGCGGAAACATTACCCCGGCGCAAAAATAACCTGGCTGGTCGAGGAGTCGGCGGCGGACCTCGTCAAGGGCCATCGGGCTCTGGACCGAATCCTGGTCTCCCGCCGCAAGCAGTGGGCAGCGGAGATGCGCGGCGGCGGCGCCTGTTTCATCAAGGCCTGGCGGGAAATCCGGGATTTTATCCGGGATCTGCGCGGCACCCGCTATGATCTGCTCTTCGATTTCCAGGGACTCCTCAAAAGCGCCATCTGGGTCTGGTTGGCCGATGCCGACCGCAAAATCGGCTTCGGCCGGGGTATGGAACACTCAGAGTGCAGCTATATCTTTCTAAATGAAAGGATTGCGCCGGTACCGATGGACACCCATGCCTTGCGGCGGGAGATGGCTTTGTTGAAAGCAGTCGGGATCGAAACCGAAGAGATTGTCTTCGATCTGCCGATTACCGAAAGAGACCGGGCCGAGGTGGAAAATCTTCTTGCCGGTCACGGGATCGACCGGCAAAAAAAACTGGTCGCCATCAATCCGGTGGCCACCTGGCCCACCAAACTCTGGTTTAAGGAGAGGTTTGCCGAGGTAGCCGACCGTTTGCTGGAGCGGGGTTGCGCCGTGGTTTTCACCGGCAGCCCGGCGGACCGCGGCGAAATCGACCGAATCATCAGCTCCATGAAAGGCCGGGCGGTTAATCTGGCCGGGAAAACCTCGCTGATGTCCCTGGCCGCCCTCTACCAGGA
>JBHEOZ010000125.1:0-6092 GCA_046260555.1 Desulfurivibrionaceae bacterium | reverse complement strand
GCATGAAGAGCTGCTTGCCCACCGAGGTCTGAACCTGTTTGGCGACAACCGCCTTTACCCCTTTGACGTCATGGGCGATCTGGTTGGCGATTACCTGGGTGTTGAAGAGCGGGTTGGTTCTTACCAGGATGGCCGAAACGATTCCCCGGTCCCAGCCCAGATGGTCGGGCAAGGGAGCCGATGACTTTATCATCAAATCCTTTAAATCGGCATGGGACATGAAGATGGAGTCGTCCAAAAAACCATTGCCGGAGGCCTCAAGCTTGCCCTTGACCGTAAAGATTCTATTAAACAGCTGGATCTTGAAATCCTGCTGATGCGGGATATTATGCCCGACCAGGACCTCGCCGCTTTCCAGACCGCTTTTTTTGCCGCTGCCCTTCAGCCAGGGCAAGACACTGAAGTCGTCGCCCGGATCAAAGCCGACCAGCAATCTGTCCGCCAGATCACAGCAGCCGGTCCCGGAGGAAAGGTAAAAAAGTTGGGCCGCGGCCTCTTTAACCACCTTTGCTTTTCTTTTGAGTTTGCGATGATACAGCTCGACCTGACTAATTTCATCAAGCACCGATCCCGCCAGGTAAAAGGTAATGGGGCGCCCTTCCGCCATGGCTTCCTCGGCCGCAATCTTATGTTCGGCCGGGACGACGATCAGATCGGCTCCGAGGCGAGCGGCGTTGCGGGTCAGACTCGTCTTTACCGACTGCATGACCGCCGAAACCGAGAAGATGGTCCCCGTTGCCGCGGCAACCGCCACAACGATCGCGATACTCCTGAACAGATTGCCCCTGATGTTTTTTCGGGCCAGGCCGGAAATGGTGATCATCGTTCATTACTCCTCGGTTGTAACCAGTCATATGGTGAAATTAGCAATCGCGTTCTATCCCCGAACCGTAAGCGGCCACGGACCGGGCCTAATTTGCATCCGCGATCCAATCCTGACAAGTTCACAAAAAGTCCTGAACCCTTCGACAGGCTCAGGGTGAGCGGAATAACTTTATTGATTCACCGCTCGTGCTGAGCTTGTCGAAGTACGCTCCATTTAATCTTCGTCGACTTTGCGAGGCCATCAATCCTGATAAGTTCGCAAAAAGTCAAAAGACTGTCATTTCGAACGCATGTGAGAAATCTTACTCTTTAACCAAGTGGAACTATTAAGATTTCTCCCGTTGGTCGAAATGACATTATGGCAATCCCGACTTTTTGCGCCGCCATCAATTAACCTTCCCGGCAACCGTTCCCCGGTGCGGCCGCCAAAGTGCCAATTGCCAATATACCGCCTGACGGTAAATGTTCAGCAGTGCCACAGATTTGGACAAGCGGACCGGCGCAGTGTACTCCGTGAACGTAAGCCGGGCCGATCGTCCGAAGATGCGGTGCTGCTGAGCGTTTAACCTTTCCGAATGGCCTCGTATGGCTCAAGATTGCCACAGCGCAGGGCGGGACCGAGGGCGGTGGCCGTGCAGGAAAGGATAATCGCCAGCCCACATAAAAGGGCGGCCAGATTTATATAGAGCGGGTCGGGCCATACGAAAGGAATGTCGGTTCCATATACCAGGATAATCAGTTTTTTCAGCCGGCCCAGGGCCAGGACCCCGCCAATAATGCCGATAATGCTGCCGATTGCCGACAGCACCGCCGCTTCGGAGAAAATCAGCCTGATCATTTTCCCTCTGGTCGCCCCCATGGCCCGCAGCAGACCGAATTCCCGCTGCCGTTCATTGACGACCATGGCAAAGACCAGACCCATCAGAAAAAGGGTCATCGCCCAGCTCAAGATCCCAACCGCGACGATGCCCCAGAGGCAGGCCTCGACATCCTGCCGCACCGTGGTGACCAGGTTGCGGCTGACGATGGTCTTGACGCCTGGCACGGCGCTTTCGATGTTCGCGGCAACGTTATACACATCCACTTCGGGGGTGATCTTGACCATCACCGCCGAGATCTGGTTTTCATCGATCTCAAGGGGTAAACCCGCCTTGGTCTTGGAAATCTTGATCATGCTTCTGGCCACATCCATGGTCATGAATGCGGAAAAATCGATAAACTTAAGCCCGGTTTTGGCCGCGCCGCTCTGGACCTGGAATCTCTTCCCGAAAAAGCTGATGAACATGCCGTCGGTAGCGTAGAGGGTATTTGCTCCCACCACGATGGGATCGAACTCCATCTTCTCCTTACCGAGATTGAATCTAAGCCACGGAGTCACAGCGAAATCCGTCGCCGGATCGAAACCGACCAGCTGCACGGTCGGCATGGTGCAGCAGATTATATCAAGGGAGGTAATGAAAAGCTGGGGAGAGGTCCGGCTGACGCCCGCAACCCCGGCCACCCCGGCCTCGACCCCTTTATCCATGTAGAAGGCGGTCGGTTCACCCCCCAGGAGGATACTGCTGCCTTTGGCCTCATAGCCGGCCGGCACCACCATGATATCGGCGCCCAGCCGCGCCATTCCGAGCTCAAGGCCAGACTTGACCGACTTCAAAAGAACCGCCCCGGTAAAGACCAGGCCGCAGGCCAAGGTGCCCGCCAGAATGATGGCTATACTCCGGAATCGTTTCCGGCCCAGATTTTTCAGGGCGATTTTAAAAATGGACATGGGCTTTCCTGTTAAAATTGATGCGGCGCAAAAACTGATTAAAGGGAACTTCGCCCTAACTACAAAGTCGTCAGGGCAAAGGCGGAGTTTATTGAGCGGGGAGGTGAAATCAATAAATCATTTTGTACACTTTAAGTCGATGACAAATGCCTTGCCTGATAAAAAAGGAGGGATGACAATACGTCATCCCTCCTTTTTTTTTATTACTGACCTTGGAATAAAGGTTCAGTTTTTATATCATGGGGCAACTATGGTGTCCTTCGGAATCACCGTGATATATCCTTCCTTGGTCATGGTGATCGGCATAAAATGCGTCGCGGTCTGACCGGAGGCGCAGTAGTAAGAACTGGCGTTGGTGGGATCGAGTACCCTGGCATCGGGCGCAACGGTCAGGTCGGCGGTAACCGTGCCGGTGGTCAGATCGACCTTGCCGTAATGAAGCATACCGTTTGCATCCAGCTTATAGGTGGACCAGAACATGTCCGTCCCGTCGATCCGGGCATCATGGAGCAGGTAGTCGGTGTCGCCCGGAGTAGATACGTTTACCCTGCCCAGGGTCGCAACAATCGGATCCGTGAGATTAGCTGGATCGATCTCCAGATCGACCTTGGCAAAATGGGCGCCATGCCCGGCTATGTAAACGGTGCCGCTGTAGGTGCCGTCACCAACGGCCACGATTTCACCGTCCAGGCCGCAGAGGATCGCGTTTCTCTCGTCAGTAGCACCATGACAGCTGTTGCAGACCGAGACGGAGTTGCCGATCGGAGCGCCGTCTTCCACGTCATAAAGCTGGATTTCACCGTCCATGTTGCCTGCGTTATCCCCCTCATAGGGTTTGGTCCGCAGGGTAAGAAGGGCGTATGCGCCGTCGGTGGTGGGCAGGGCATCATGGTTCTGGCCGGCGATGGTGTTATCGCCCTCGGCGCCATTCTCCACGGCCAGGGTATCGGCATCGATCACGTAGAAACGGTCCGCGCCGGACAGCATGATCTTGCTGCCATCCTGGGTCCAGTTTGAGCGGAAGGTGATGGTCGCGTCAAAGGGTCCCGAACCGTCACCGGTGACTGTCGCGGTGTTGGTCGTGACGGTAGTATCCAGAACCGGACTGCCGGCGACCACGCTGTCGGCATCAAGCATGTAGAGATTCGAGGTGCCGGTATTGACATTGTCGTTAAAGGTGACCAGGAACTTGGAATTGTCCGGACTGGTCGAGCCATGGATAAAGAAGTAGTCAAGATCTCCGACAATGTCATTCAGGAAGACATTGGGAGGCGGACAGGTCTCCGGGGCATCGGTAAGCAGGTTGTTACCCAATACGGTGTCCTTGGGGATAACCGTGATATATCCCTCATTGGTCATGGTGATCGTCATGTAATGGGTATCGGTCTGACCGGAGGCGCAGTAGAAGGAAGTAGAAGTACCGGCGGTTGATCTGCAGTCCGGGGCGATGGAGTTATCAGAAATGACCGTGCCGCTGGTCATATCCAGGCTGCCGTAATGCAAATATCCGTATTGATCAGCCTTGTAGGTCGCCCAGTAGAGGGTGTCGTCGTCGATCCGGGCATCGTGCAGCCAGTAGTCGGTAGCGGGAGCTCCGGCCGGGGCGACCTGGACCCGGGAAAGGGTGGCGGTGGTAATCGGATCCGTGGTATTGCTGGGATCGATAACCAGATCGACCTTGGCAAAATGGGCGCCATGGCCGGCAATATAGACGGTGCCCTCGTAAGTATCAGGGGTGGCTGCGCCGTAAGCGGGGGCGGTCCCGGGGACCAGTTCGAGTTCGCCGTCAAGGCCGCAGAGGACCGCGTTTCTCTCGTCCGTAGCACCATGACAGCTGTTACAGACCGAGACGGGGTTGCCGACCGGCTCGCCGTTTTCAACGTCATAAAGCTGGATTTCGCCATCCATGTTGGCCGCGTTATCTCCCACATAGGGCGTGGTCCGCAGGGTCAGGAGGGCGTACTTGCCGTCGCTAGTGGGCAGGGCGTCATGGTTCTGGCCGGCGATGGTGTTATCGCCCTCGTCGCCATTATCCACGGTCAGGGTATCGGCATCGATTACGTAGAAACGGTCGGCGCCGGACAGCATGATCTTGCTGTCATCCTGGGTCCAGTTGGAGCGGAAAGTGATGGTCTTCTCCATCGGTCCCGTGCCGTCACCGGTGATGGTCGCGTAATTCGTGCCGCTGACCAGGGCCGGTTCGGCATTGGCGACGCTGTCGGCATCAAGCATATAGAGATGCGAGGTGCCGGCAGTGGCACTGTCGTTAAAGGTGACCAGGAACTTGGAACGGTCCGTACTGGTGGAACCGTGCATGAAGAAGTAGTCGAGATCACCGACAATTCCATCCATGAAGACATTGGTGACCGCGGCTACTCCGCCGCCACCTGTACCACCTGTACCGCCGCCACCGCCGCCGTCGGTACTTGCAACTACCGGAGCGTCATCGTCGCTGCCGCAGCCCTGTAAAGTTACCATGGCAGTAGTCATCATCAATAATGATGCTCCCACTGCCAGCATTTTGTAGATCAAGTTTTTTTTCATGCTCATCATTATCACTCCTTGACGATTTGTATCTTTAAATAACTGGCGAGGCGAATATAAATGTGCTCTTTTCCCCTGCCAATGGCGGCCGCAGCGGCCAGAGATACCTCCTGCTGTTTTGGTCTTTACGCGATGTCACCTCCCGTTGTAATTAATCGACATTGCCCTGGCGGAACATTTGTCAAATGGAAAAATGTCTGGGACCGGTTGCCATCTTGAGAACAAACGGTTGTTCTTCCCGGTCACCACCCGCGGTTTTGAGTTTTATACCACAAGGTTACACCTCTTACTGTCACAATGTGGTATAAATACGATTAACACATGTGACACATTGTCGCACTAAAATATATGTATTTTTTTTAAAAATTAGAATTTATCGCTGCTTCCGCGGAAATTCGGATTAAAAAGAGCGGAGTGGATATTTTCAGCAGGATTTATTTCCGGGAAGTGAAATCCGTTTCAGCGGGGAGAGGGCAACGATAAGCGCTTTTATGCCGGCGGGACTTTTACAGGGAGAGGCTTGACGGGGAGGATAGATTAACCAGCAATTCACAGGTCGATCAGGAAATCCCAGCCAACGCCGTTAGGGATTCTGATAATATTTTCCCCTATCCGGCCGGGGAATCGACATTGATGCGGTTGAGTAAAGGAGGCGGTCAGTGCAGGGTTCAACCAGAGCATGGTATGATCGAGTTTTAAGGGTGGCGGTGAGCTTCGGTCTGCTTGGCCTGGTCGCCTTTTTTTACCGGGACAGGCTGCCGGCCGTGGCCGCCGGCCTGCGCAGCGTTTCCCTCCCCCTGTTTTTGGCCTCCCTGGCTGTTTTCGGTGGAGTAATTGCCTGCAACGCCCGGCGCCTCACCCTCTTTCTGCATTTTCATTCCATCAACCTTCCCTTTGTCCGCGTGCTTTATTTCAACATGATCGCCCTGTTCGTTAATCTCTTTCTACCCTCGAC
>JBHEOZ010000124.1:0-6109 GCA_046260555.1 Desulfurivibrionaceae bacterium | reverse complement strand
CGGCGGCCAGGTCGTGGAGGCCGGTGCCGATCTCGCGGCCGACGTTGGCAACTATTTCAGAAAAATGGTGGCGGCCGACATGATGCCACAGAGAAAGTTTGCCGATCCGGCCCAGTCCGTTGATTCCTAATTTCATTTTAAGTATATCTCCTTGCTTCATTGTTTCATTTTCGGTTTATTCAGCCCGGCCCATGACTTGAAAAGAGCAGGCCTTTTCCGGATGATTATAAGAAAGCTCGGCTGTTCGGGCAAGCAAAAGTTGTCCGAGTCGGGCGGTTGCAAACGGTTGGGAGGCTTTTCCGAAGATGAAGCGGCGGCGGTGGGTGACGGTTTTGGGCAGGGCCGCGAGGGAATCGGGTTGCCGCCGATTTTTCCAGGACAAATTTGAGTTGACAATATCTGTATGGCGATTATAGTATCCTGTTTCATTTGTGCGTATGGGCCTATAGCTCAGTTGGCTAGAGCCACCGGCTCATAACCGGTCGGTCCCTGGTTCGAGTCCAGGTAGGCCCACCAGTTTTGATGGCGTCGCAAAAAAGTTCGATCTACTGCGTCGTGGCATATTTTTGCTCCTTCGGCATACCACATGTATTGCCTCAGTCGCAAAAAGACACCACTCCTTGGATATCGAACTTTTTGCTTAGCCATTCCATGGTATTTGCGAGCACATTAATAATCTGGAGGTTGGCATTGTCCGGCTGGTTGAAATTCCCATCGATGGGGAGAAAGATATGAGGCTGGGGAGATACGGTCAGGGTAAAACCGGCCCTCTTTTAGTCGGATTTAATAAGAAGATCCTGGTTCCGGGATTTCAGGGTGAAAACCCTGCCGGACCATGAAAGGTGCAAACGCCGAGGCGTTGCACCTTTTTTTTTTCGGGATTTTGAATGGGTACTGAACCAATTGTCTTAAAGGATTTGCTGGCGGTTCTCGCCGAAATCGCCGCCCCGGCCCTGGCTGAGCCGTGGGATAACGTCGGCCTGATGGTCGGCGATCCGAACCGGGAGATCAGCGGGGTGCTGGTCGCCCTCGATGCCAGCGATCAGGTTTTCACCGAGGCGCAAAAACATGGCTGCAATGTGGTGCTGACCCATCACCCCCTTATCTTCAAGCCTTTGCCGGCGGTCAGGACCGATCAGATGACCGGCCGTCTGCTGGTCCGGGCCCTGACCGAGGGGATAGCGGTGGTCAGCTGCCATACCAATCTCGATAAGGTCTCCGGCGGTGTTAATGACGCCCTGGCCGCCGGATTCAAACTCCGCGACTGCCGGGTTCTGGCCGGCGAACCGGAAGGGGAAACCGGATTCGGGCGGGTCGGAAAGTTGCCCGCCCCCCTCACTTTCGCGGAATTTATCGAGATGTTGGCCGGGGTACTTGGTCTGGAGGCGGTCAGGGTGGCCGGAACACCTCCGAAAACCCTTTCCAGGGTGGCGGTCTGCGGCGGCAGCGGTTCGGAGCTTGCGGCAGCAGCCATGGCGGCGGGGGCTCAGGTTTTTGTTACCGGCGAAGTGAAACACAGTACCGCGAGGTGGGCCGAGGATGCCGGTTTCTGTATTGTCGATGCCGGCCACTTCTCGACCGAAAAATTAGTGGTCCCCGGCCTGGTCGCGGCCCTGGCCCGGACCGGCGCGGCAAAGGGTTGGGGTCTGAAAAACATTCGCGCCACCGTGATCGAGGTCAGCCCGTTTCGCTACTATTTTCGGAAATAGTCCCGCCCCATGCCGGCGGCGGGTTTAAGGTTTTGGTTGTTTGTTATTTAATTATGAACATTTAAGGGAGTGGCAATTGAAAGAAGAAATTCAAAGGCTGAAGGATTTGCAGGACGTTGACCTGAAAATCGGCAAGATAGAAAGGGCAATGGCGGCCGGCAATGAAAAGCTGAACAGCCGCAAGGGGTCGATTGAGAAGCAGAAGGCCGAGATCGCCGAATTCGAAGCCAAGCTCGCCGAGGGCGAGGCGCGGCGACGTGAGCTGGAGGCGGAAGTCGAGGATACCCAGCTGATGATCAAGGATCGGCAGAACAAGCTGATGAAGGTCCAGACCAATCGCGAGTATCAGAGCATCTTAAAGGAAATCGACGATGCCAAGAGCGCTAATCGGCAAAGGGACGATGAGCTGGTCCGTTTGCTGGAACAGGCCGATTATCTGCAGAAGAAAATAGACGATCAGGCTGCCCTCTGCGCTGAAGAGGAATCCCAGTACAATGAGGATTCCGCCCAGCTTGAAAAAGAGGCCGAAGAGCTTGAGGCCAAAATGGCCAAATTGCAGAAAACCCGCGCTACCAAGGTGAAGAAGGTCAAGGCAGCCCTGCTCCGCAAGTACGAGCAGATCCGGGAGAAAAGGGGTGGGGTGGCCATGGTCGGCGTGAATCGCGGCGTCTGTCACGGCTGTTTCATGAACGTGCCGCCCCAGCTCTATAACGAACTGCTCCGGGAAGATAAGCTGCATGCCTGCCCCACCTGTAATCGTCTGCTCTATAATCTCCCCGATGAGGAAGGCGAAAGCAAGTAATCGGCCAGGCTGGATAAGTTCTAACGTAACCGATCACGGGATAAGCCACTCAGGATTGGCCAATCTCCCCTCCGGTACCTTGTGATCGCTTACGTTCTTACAGCTGATCACGGCAGATGCGGCCAACGGGAGAGTGCCCGGGCAGATGGACTGCCCGGGCATGACTTGCAAAAAATTTGACTGGAGCGGGCGCATGATCGCTCCGGCTACGGCCGGAGAGGAAAGTCCGAACTCCGCAGGGCAGGGTGGTTCGTAACACGAACTGGGGGCGACCCCGAGGAAAGTGCCACAGAAAATATACCGCCCCGGTTCGCCGGGGTAAGGTTGAAAAGGCGAGGTAAGAGCTCACCGCTTCCATGGCGACATGGAAGGCACGGCAAACCCCACCCGGAGCAAGACCAAATAGGGGAACTGCGCCGTATCTAAGGATACGGCTAAGGGCTGCCCGTCCGAAGTTCCCGGGTAGGTTGCAAGAGGTGGCGGGCGACCGTCATCCCAGATAAATGATCATGGCCTCCTTCGGGAGGTACAGGATTCGGCTTACAACCCGCTCCAGTCTTTTTCTTGAACATGAATATGACTACTGCCGCAGCCATAATCCCCGCCGGCGGGGCCGGCCTTCGAATGGGGCTTGACCTGCCCAAACAGTATCTCGAACTGGCCGGTTTGCCGGTCCTGGTCCATACGGTCCGGGCCTTGCAGCGATCCTCCCTGATCAAGACCATTATCATTGTCGCCCCCGGTGAACATCTGGCCCGGACCCGTGAACTGGTTCGACGCTACGGGCTGACCGGGGTTGAGCAGGTGGTGGCCGGAGGTCGGACCCGGCAGGATTCGGTCGCGGCCGGTCTGCGCTGCCTCCCGGCCGGTATCGATCTTGTCGCCGTCCACGACGGGGTGAGACCCTTGATCGATCCCGGCTTGATAGACGCCTGTCTGAAAAAGGCCGGAGAAACCGGGGCCGCCATTCTGGCCGTGCCGGTCAAGGATACCCTGAAATCGGTGGACGACGAGTTTGTGACGGCCAATGTCGGCCGCGCCGGACTCTGGCAGGCCCAGACCCCGCAGGCCGCCCGGACCGAGCTTTTGCGGCGCGCTTTTGAAGTCGCGGCCGCGGACGGTTTCACGGCTACCGACGAGGCGGCCCTGCTGGAGCATATTGACGTTAAGGTCAGCGTGGTGCTGGGCTCCGCTGCTAATCTCAAGGTGACGAGGACCGATGACCTGGTTCTGGCGGAAGCCCTGTTGAAACCGGATCGGCGAGGAGAAGGGGCGGTGGCGATTTTAAGAGTGGGACATGGCTACGATGCCCATCGCCTTGAAGAAGGGCGGAAGCTGGTGCTCGGCGGCGTGGTCATCCCTTACGAGCGGGGCCTGGCGGGTCATTCCGATGCCGATGTCCTGCTCCATGCCCTTGCCGATGCGATGTTGGGCGCGGCGGGCCTGGGCGACATCGGTCGGCATTTTCCCGACAGCGATCCCGCCTTCCATGGTATTTCGAGTCTGGTTCTCCTGGAGCGGGTGGTCGAAAAGGTAGCCGGCCGGAATCTGCGCCTGGTCAATGGTGATCTCACCGTCATCGCCCAGCAGCCGAAACTGGCGCCTTACTTCGCGCCGATGCTCGAAAATATCGCGAAAACCGTCGGGGTCGACGCCGCCTTTCTCAACCTGAAGGCGACCACCACCGAACATATGGGATTTGCCGGGCGCGGCGAAGGGATTGCCGCCCACGCCGTGGTCTCCCTGGCCGGGCGCGATTGATGGCAGCGCGGCGGTAATTTTCTGTTCGGGAGGAGCCTGCGGGCCTTGACCTGCTGAAATTTGCTTACCGCCGGTAAAAACCTTTAAAGTCAGTTCTTCCGCCCGGCCTCCAGGGCTGACACTTAACCCCGGTGTTTCAGTTGTCTTGCAGGCAACGGCACCGGAGCCGAAAATCGGTTGTCCCGGGCGGTTTCGCGGCTGCCATCCCCTTATTGAATTTATCCCACCCAGAAAAAATCCGGCCGCTCATCCGGGCAGTGTGGTAGCATTGTTATCAAGTGCCTTCCCCTGGTTCTCAAGCAGGAGCCCCACCCTCGGCCAGGCGCTGGCAGGGGCCCGGGATGGGGTATGACACTTCCCTTCGGTGAACAGCCCCGGCCGAGGTGATGGTGCTGGAGTAGAGGTGGAACTCCCCGACCGCAAAGGAGGGGAGTTCGAACTGCCGGTTGGCGTCCATGAAAGCCGCCAGTGCCTTTATGGGCGGCGCCTTCCTGAATCTGGCAATGGTGATGTGGGGCGCGAACTGTTGATCTTCCGACTCAAGACCGCTCTGGACAAGGGTTGTTTCAATGCGGTTTCTGAGTTGGAGGAGCTGCTCGTTTGGTGCCAGGCCCAGCCAGAGAATTCTGGCCGGGCGGCGGGGCGGGAACTGGCCGATCCCCCTGATCTTCAAGTTTAGCGGTTCGGTTCTGATTGTGGCCAGGTTGGCGCTGATTTGCCGAAAAAGCATTTCGTCCGTCTCGCCGATAAAGCGCAGGGTCAGATGGATCTGTTCGGGTGCCGTCCAGCGTACGCCTGGTAATCCGGCGTGGAGGGAGCCTATCCTCTCCCGCTGCTCAGACGGCGGATCGATGGCAATAAACAGTCTCAATGTAGTGACACCTTGTAACAGTGACGAAGCAGGCAGATGTTGTTAATAGCTGCTTGCATTGTTTATGGATGGGTTGGTTGCGCCCGCTATTATAATTTTAACGGAGTTATAGAAATTCTATCTACTAATTCGGGCCTTGTCTACACCCGGGCGTCAGCCGCTTCGACCTTATTGACAAGCCGGTTGCTTTGGAATAGTCTGAGGAATTGTTTAAAATTAACCGGATGGTAGCAAGATGGCGGCAAGCGGAAAAATCTGTGTGTCCATAGCCGACAGGGATCTGGACCGCGCCCTGGCGATCGCGGCCGGGGCCGTTGATCCGGCCACGGTGCTCGAAATCCGTTTGGACGCCCTGGCCCGGCCGACAGCCGTCCCCTTTGTCGATAAGCTAAATGTGCCGCTGCTCTTTACCTGTCGGCCGACCTGGGAGGGAGGGGACTTCGCCGGCAGCGAGGAAGAACGTTTTGCTCTGCTTGAGGAGGCGGTGCGGAGCGGCGCGACCTATGTCGATGTCGAGTTGCGGGCCGAGGAAGAGTTAAGGCGGCAGCTCCTCGCTTTGGCCAAAAAACATCGGGTCAAGGTGATTGTTTCCTGGCATGATTTTAAAACCACCGCCTCCGCCCAGGCCCTGCGGTCGATTTTCGAGGCCGAGTACCGCAGTGGCGCTGATATCGGCAAAATCGTAACCATGGGCCGGACTTTCCAGGATGTGTTGCGGGTTCTGGCCTTGCAGGAAATTGCCTACGAGATGGGTTTTCCCCTCTGCGCCTTCTGCATGGGCCGGGCCGGGATGATCAGCAGGGTCGCCACCCTGGAACTGGGGGGCTTCATGACCTACGCCGCTCCCGATCACGGTCCGGCCACCGCTTCCGGCCAGTTATCCGTTTCGGCGCTACGCAAGGCCCTGGAGTGCTTTGATGAGGATATCTGACGGAAATAGCGAGGTTTACGGCATCATGGGCTGGC
>JBHEOZ010000123.1:547-6112 GCA_046260555.1 Desulfurivibrionaceae bacterium | reverse complement strand
CGCCTTCATCGGAGTGGCATTTTACGCAAGGCGCCTCGGTCTTCCGGACCCCGGTCAGATGGGGGGAAGCGCTGACTTTCTCGATAATATTGTCGGCTTCCGGGTGGTATTTGCGGTGGTCGACATCGGCATTGTGGCACTGGCCGCAGCGGTTGTAGTCGGGAGTGACATAGGGAACCGGAAGTTGCCCGCTTACATGTTCCCCGCCGCCGCCGTGGCAGGTTTCGCAGGTAACCGCCGCCAGACCTTCGAGGGGGATATTAGCCGGGTCAGTGATGTATTGCTCCAGGCTGGTACCGTCACCCAGCGGGTCGTGACATGCCAGACAACCGGAGTCCGAGTCAGAGTTGATGTGGGTACTGTGAATAACATGTTTACCGGCCAGGTAATCGGCCACGGCGTCAGGGCTGTCGGCGGTGCTCAGCTCGGCATCTTCATGGCAGCCGACGCAGTTTCCCGCCCCGGCCAGGGTCGCCTCGGATATCGTGGCATCGCTCGTGGCCGAATTGTTTTCGGCATCGAAATCGGTGCTGCAACCCCAAAGTGACATAGCCAACAACAGCGAGGCGGCCAACAGGATCACTTTTTTAGCAAACATCATAACTTCCTCCTTTCACGGCCAAGCCGGTTTACGGGACTTTGCGGCCATTCATCCTTCCAGATATTTACGCGATAAAATTGATGATATTTAAATTAAAGCCTTGTCAGGGGCCAACGTTCGTGCCGAGTCGTTTGACGAGGGGGCGGCTCGGAACAACAACGCTACAAAAGCGAGATGATAATTTATAAAACACTATTTTACCAACTTGGCGGTGCCGAGCAGTTCAAAGGGGACACTGAAACCAAGTTCCTTGGCCTCCTTGAGGTTGATGGTCATCTCGGCCTCCGGGTTTTTGTCGGGCGGGATGTCGTTGGGGCTTTTCCCATCCAGGATCGCCGCCACCATTTTCGCGGTCCCCCTGCCCTGATGTTCCGGGTTTGCCGACAACGATATAAGCACGCCGAGTTCACAGGTGCCGCTAAAGACCGAGGCGCTGGCGATTTTCTTGGCGCGGGCGCTTGTGATGATGGCTTCGAGGTTTTCTTTTTGATTGATGGTCGCGGCACCGGTCAAAAAGACCGCATCGACATCGGGAAGGGCAAAAGAGCTCTTATCGTGGACATCTATTTTGATCACTTCGGCACCCGCTTTAACGGCCAGGGCGGCTGCTTCTTCCATCTGCATTATCGAGCCCTGCTCTTCCTTGGCGTAGAGAATCGCCAGTGTAGAAAACTTGGAGATTTTTTTAAGGTTGTCAACCAGGCTATCCAGTGGAATGGTCGATTCCATGCCGGTCACCTTGCCGGCAACTCCGCACCCTTCCGGTTTGTAAGCGCCGCTGTATACCACCGGCACATCTTCGTTTTCGCTGCCGACGCAGATCGCCGTAGCCGAACCATAGGCGACAATAACTTCCGATCCCAGGATAACCAGTTTACGGGTGGCATTGCTCCAGGCCCGCACGGTCGGTGAAGGTCGTTGGAGTATAACATTGGAATTCGCGTTCAGGCTTTGCAACTCCCGGGTCATGGCGTCGTGGATCTCCACATAATAGGGGATGTCTTTTGCCGGCATTAAAGCACCGACTGTCTCCGCCATGGCAAGCTGATGCATATTGGCGAAGAGCAGAACGGCTGCACCAAGAAGTAGTTTCATCATGGCCTATTCATCCTTAGCGTGGATTTGATTCAACTCACATAACCTTGGTTAACTTCAGCAGACCGCCGATGAATTCGCCATCCGCCGGATTGTCGAATGAGTCGTCCCGCCAATCGGTGTAGCGGAGATTCAGGCCGATACCCCAACCATGGTCGAGGTCCAAATCGGTATCGAGACGCACATTGATCTCCTCGGTGCGCACCCTGGAAAACTGAGCGACTTCGACCGTGTTGTAACTGCCGGTCGAAGCGATAAAGGGATGACCGGGGTAGTAATTGCCGTCGCTTGCGGTGTAGTCGACCGAACAGTTGACGGCCAGCATCTCGACGGGCATGTAGAGCAGGTTGAGTGCGTAGTTATGGGCGGTCTGTTCATTGGTGTAGCCGGAGTCGACCGCGGCGTTCCAGACTATATCCCGGCTTTCCTCGTCGGACAAATAGGTATAGGTGGGTGAAATAGTCAACTTGTCGGTGGGCATGAAGGCGATGCTTAACAGATATCGCTGCCGCAACGCTTCGGCCTCGTTGGCGTTGGTGATGCCGCCTCCCATTCTGTTGCTGTCCGTGTCTTCCCTGGCCACATAAGCGTTGCCGTAGGTCATGATTTTCGGGGTTATCGTCCAGGTCATCCCGAGATTGACCTGATTGGTCCGATCCGGCATGTTGTTTATCGAGTTCGGATCTAGGTCGGTCGAAACCCTGGTATGAGTGAATTTGGCGGTGGTCCTGACTTTCGGAATAACCCAGTTGCTCAGTCCAAGTTCATATTCGTCCTTGGTGGTTTTGGGAGGAGTACTCCAGTCCTGGGCGGATTGATCATCGACCTCCTTGATCTTTTTAGTGTATCTGAAATTAAGGTTTGTTTTAGGAATAAGAGAGTAGCGAATACTGAAAATGGCGGTGTCTGTATCCGACACGACGCCGGGATTGACGATATAAGTAGTGGCGTTTCCCTGCCAGTCGGTCCCCGTAACCGTGTCGGGGGAGCTGGATTCATTTTCCTGGTGGCGGAACTTTGCGGTCATCGCCAGATAAGAGGCGGGCAGCCAGAATATCTCCCCGTAGCTCAAGGTGTTTTCCGCTTCGGCGCCGCTGTCCGTGTTTTCGCTTTTCAACTGCGAAAATGTGGCGGCGGCAAATATCCGGCCCGAATGGGAAGTATGGATCTTCAGGGTATCGGTGGTTGCCTCAAGTTCCGGAGTGACGCTGTGCGCGGAAACACCGGCTCCCGAGTAACTGTAGGTGGGGGCGTCAGCGTCGCTTTCGAAATTACGGTTTTTATGGGAAAGGTCGAATTCGATCATTCCCAGGTGGGCGTTGGCGCCAATGGTGTACTCCAGTTTCTCCTGGTCGACTTCACGGCTCTCGGTGGTTCTGAGCAGATCCGAGTAGTAGGCGGAGCCGCCCAGAAAGCGATCCTGCCGGGTGCCTGCCCGCCTTACCGTCTCTCCGTTACCGTAAAGATGGAAGGGGAAATTGGGTGTTTTAAAGCGGAGTTTGTAGTTGTTGATGTCGGTGCGAATTCCGTAGTCGTCGATGCCCTGGTCGTTTATTTCGATTTCGGAGAAGGTGTTGTCGGTGGGAGTGAAATCGTAAATCGTGATATTGTCGAGGTTGTGATAGAGGCGGCGGGGTAAGACGCGGATCTGCACATAGTCCAGATATGAATAGCGGAAATCTCCGTACCATTCCTTGTCGTTAAAATAATCCAATTCCAGATGGATACGCTGGGGCAGTTTGGCCGTCTTTAAAAAGAAACCGCCGCCGGCCGAGCTTTCGTCATAGTAGTACTCGCCTGCCTTGGCGGTTCCGACCCGCCCTTCCGCTTCGGGGAGGGGGGGGGATTGTTGGTCGGCAAAGCTTTCATTGACGGTGGTGTCGGTTTCCCGCGCCGAGCCGCCGACCCAGAATTTTATGACGGTGTCCACTTCGCCGGAAATATCCTTATAATCCGCGAAACCGGGAGTAGCTCCCATCAGAATCACTAATACAATGGCTGAAAGTAAGATTGGTTTTTTCATCTCGTCAGAGTCCCCCCGCTGGTTGGAACCGTGCTTGCCCCCGGTGTGTCACTGCCGTGGATCATCGAGTGGCAATCCGTACATCTGGTGTTGAACATGCTTTTGGCGGCAACCGTATCATCCGATGAATGTTGGGGATGACATTGCCTGCAAAGAAAAGGCTCCCGGAGTTTCAGGAGATTATTGTTGGTCGAGCCGTGCGGAGAGTGGCAGTTGGAGCATTTGTCGGTGACGTCGCCATGTTCGAAAAGAAAAGGACCGGTCTTTTCGGTGTGGCAGCGTCCGCAGGTCTCTTTTTCGTTGATTTCCTTCAGTTGGCCGGGATTCGCCGTGCCATGGGGTTCGTGGCAGTCGACGCAATACATCCTGGCTTCCCTGATGGGATGATGGCTCGGCAGGGAGAATTGGGCTTTCAATTCGATATGGCAGGAGAAGCACAAACCGGGCACGTCCCGGGGCGGGGTAATCAGATCGGCCCCGGCATGGATCGGGTGGCAGTTGGAACAGGATACGCCGTTAAAAACATGGACGCCGGCATTCCAGTTATGGATATTAAAGGTCGCGTTGGTTGTATGGCATTTCAGGCAGATCAGGGAGAGGGCGCCGGCCGGCAGGGTATTGTAATTGATCAGGTTATCCCGGTGGGCTTCGACGATCTCCTGTCTGTTTTTATCCACATCAAGACCGGCGATTTCCTCCATCAGTTCACTGCCGGGGCCATGACATGACTCGCAGTCGACTATTTTCATGCCATGGGAGGATTGTTCGAGCTGGTCGCCCATGGTGCTCGATTTGAAATCAAGGGCCAATTTGTCATGGCTATGACATCCCTTAAGGCAGTTTTCGTTGCCGATATAGTCCGAGGTAAGTTTGCCGAGGAGCATTTTTTCATACTCCCGAACGGGAATTATGGGATTGTCTTCCTTGAGCTTGCCCGTACAACCGCCAGTGAAAGGGATTGCCAGCAAGACGCCGAGCAGCACTCCCTTCACAAGACTTGTTCTTAGGTTCATTCCGTTCTCCTTCCCCTTGAGATTCGCCGATTAAACTTGCAGAAGAGATGATTTAAATGTCAGAATAAAAGACAGATTATTTTGTGATAGACTGTATTTTGGTGTTATATAGCAAGAAAATATAATTAATCCAAGATATTAATAAGGATATGCGAGAAGGAAAGAAAAAAATAAAAAGATGGCTGAATTATTTTTGCATCTTAATTATCTTTCCTATTGCCGGGTTCCATAAATATAAAGAGGTCATCGGATGTCCGAAACTTTAAAACAGGGAAATTTCGTATTAATGCCGCGTCTTATCCTGGTTCTTGCGGCTGCTTTTTGGGTCCTGGCCGGGACGGCCGAAGCCGCCCGGGCCGACAGCTATGCCGGGCGGCCCTTTAATTCGGTGATCTCCGCGGCCGAATCAGGAGATGTCGAGGCCCAGTATTATCTGGCGAGATCCTATGAGGAAGGAGCCGGGGTGACGAAAAGTATCGCCAATGCGGTCAAATGGTATCATCAGGCTGCGACCATGGGCCATGTTGAGGCCCAATATGAATTTGCCACGGCTCTGGATGGTAATCCCGATGCCGCTTTTCTGATCGGCAAGATGTATCGTGATGGCGTCGGCGTCGAGAAAAAACTACCTGCCGCGGTGCGGCTCTTCGAGCAGGCGGCGGACTTGGGCCATGCCGAAGCGCAATACGTCCTCGGCTCGCTTTATGCAACGGGCTCGGGGGTTGAGCAGGACAATGGCGAAACACTCAGATTGTGGAAGAAGGCTGCGGCCCAGGGACATGAGAAGGCCAAAGCCGATCTAGCCGATAAATTCGATACTGTCGTGGCTGTCG
>JBHEOZ010000123.1:0-492 GCA_046260555.1 Desulfurivibrionaceae bacterium | reverse complement strand
CCGAAGGGGGCAATGCCGAAGCCCAGTATAAGCTCGCCAAACTTTATGAGGCCGGGGAAGATGCCTCCAAAGGCGCCATCAAGGCGATCAGCTGGTATCAGAAGGCGGCCGCCCAGGGCCATGTCGAGGCCCAGTATGCGTTTGCCGGGGCCTTGAGTCAGGAGCATCCCCATGCGGTTTTTCTGATGGGGCGGATGTACAAGGAAGGTAAAGGCGTTCAGCAAAATGATTCCGAAGCGCTTAAACGTTTTGAACAGGCAGCCGCGAAGGGCCATGCCGAGGCGCAATATCTTCTCGGTCTCATGTATGCCGCGGGCAACGGGGTTGACAAGAACACGACCGAGGCAAACAAATGGTGGAAAATGGCCGCGAAACAAGGTCATGAGCGAGCCGGGGCCGCTCTGGAGCTGGAACTTCTGCTTACGGCCGCCGAGGCTGGCGAGGCTGGAGCCCAGTATAAACTGGCGGGATTTTACGAGAAAGGATTTGGAG
>JBHEOZ010000122.1:0-6124 GCA_046260555.1 Desulfurivibrionaceae bacterium | reverse complement strand
GTCAGGAGCTGGGCCAGAAAGGGCGGATCGAGCTTGTGCCGCTCGGCCATCACCTCCCGGTAGACCGCGAAAAATTCCGGATCGACCGCCATCTCCCGGCCCTGCAAATGGTCATCGACCAAGCCCTTGATCTTGCGGACCGCCAGGTTCTGGGCCGCCTCCCAGCGGCAGAAGGGATCGGAGTCATGGCTGACCAGCAGGCCCAGGTCTCCATCGCTGTAGTCGTATTCGAGTTTGACCGGGGCCGAAAAACCGCGCAATAGCGAGGGTACCGGCGCTGCGGCGATATCGGTAAAGGTAAAGCGCTCCTCAGCTTTCCGCAGTTCGAGCAGCCGGGAAGACTCTCCCGCTCTCCCCTCCCCTTCGATGAACAGAGGCAGCTCCCGGCCGTCCGGGGCCAGAAGCCCCAGGGCCACCGGGATATGAAAGGGCTTCTTCTCCGGCTGGCCGGGGGTCGGCGGGCAGCTCTGCCGGAAGACCATGGTCAGGGTCTTCGCGGCCGGATCGTGCCTGGCCTCGACCCTGACCACCGGGGTGCCGGCCTGGCTGTACCAGAGCATGAACCGGCCGAGATCGCGGTTGCCCGCCTCGGCCATGGCGTCGATAAAATCCTCGACGGTGGCGGCCTCGCCGTCGTGCCGCTCCAGATAAAGGCGCAGCCCCCGGCGGAATTTTTCCGGACCGAGAAGGGTATGGACCATCCGGACCAGTTCCGCCCCCTTTTCGTAGACGGTGATCGTATAGAAATTATTGATCTCGATATACGAATCGGTCCGGACCGGATGGGCCATCGGGCCGCCGTCCTCGGGAAACTGGTGGCCGCGCAGCATCGCCACGTCGCTGATCCTTTTCACCGGCCGCGAGGTCATGTCGGCCGAGAACTCCTGGTCCCGGAAGACGGTCAGCCCCTCTTTCAGGCTCAGTTGGAACCAGTCCCGGCAGGTGACCCGGTTGCCGGTCCAGTTATGGAAATACTCATGGCCGATCACCGCCTCGATATTCTCGTAATCGGTATCGGTGGCGGTGGCCGGCGAGGCCAGGACATACTTGGAGTTGAAGACGTTAAGCCCCTTGTTCTCCATGGCCCCCATATTGAAATCGTCAACCGCCACCACCATGTACTGGTCGAGATCGTATTCGAGGCCGTAGGTCTCCTCGTCCCAGGCCATCGCCTTTTTCAGCGATTCGAGGGCGTGGCCGCAGTGGTCGAGATTATGCTCCTCGACGAAAAACTGCAGGGCGATCCGCCGGCCGGAAACGGTGCGGTAAAAATCCTCAACCTTGGCAAGCTTACCGGCGACCAGGGCGAAGAGGTAGGAGGGCTTCGGAAAGGGATCCCGCCACTTCACCCAATTGCGGCCGTCAGCGAGGCTGCCCCTTTCGATCATATTGCCGTTGGCCAGCATGACCGGATACCTCTCCGGCTCGCCGATAATGGTCACCTCGAAGCGGCTCAGCACATCGGGCCGGTCGAGAAACCAGGTGATCCGCCGGAAGCCCTGGGCCTCACACTGGGTGGTGAGTTTGTCGCCCGACTTGTACAACCCCTCCAGGACCGTGTTTTGATCGGGATGGATCAGGTTGTCGATCTCGAGAACCATTTCGCCGGGCGGGGCGGGGATGGTCAGCTGTTCGGGGCCGAGCCGGTAATCTTCCCCGGCGAGCGGTTCGCCGTTAATCCGGATCGCCCGCAGTTCCAGATCACGGCCGTCCAGGACCAGGGGCCGCACACCCTCGCTTCGGTCGTAATCGGCTTTGACGGTCAGCCGCGACTTGACCAGAGTATCGCTGTCGTCCAGCTCCAGGGTCAGTTCGGTTTGTTCGATCCGATAGGCCGGCGGCCGGTAATCGGCCAGATAGATGGTTTTGTGAGTGGGTTCAGTCAAAATTGCACCTGATAAGTTTTGTCGCGCTTGCGTACAGCCGGCAATGACTTGATTTTTGATAAATTCGCACCCGGATCCATTCCAGGATCTTCCGTCTTTACCAATTTCAGCCTTCCTTCATGGAGAGCGAAATCCTCTTGCGCTTCTCATCGACCTCAAGCACCCGAACCATCACCTGCTGGCGGACCTTAACCACCTCGCCGGGGTCCTTGACAAAGCGGTCGGCCAGTTGACTTACGTGGACCAGGCCGTCCTGGTGAACGCCGATATCGACAAAAGCCCCGAATTTAGTGACATTGGTGACCAGGCCCGGCAGCCGCATGTCCGCTTGCAGATCATTGATACTGTTGACCTCCGCGCTGAAGGAGAATCGGCTGAAAGATTCCCGGGGATCGCGGCCGGGCTTGGCAAGTTCGGCGATGATATCATTCAGGGTCGGCAGGCCGACCTCGGGGCTGACATAACCTAAGCGATCACAGGGCGCCGAATCTGCTGTGTTATCGGCCTGCTCATGTAGACCAGCAGTACACATCGCAGGCCGATGCCTTGCATCTCCGGCACCCTGTAATCCCTTACCGGACGGGAGATGGACCGAACCGTGGCGCCTTATCCCGTGCTTGCTTACGACATAACGGCTGATATCGATTTTTTGCCTGATCTCCGGCCGCTCCATGAGATCGCCGACCCGGCAGCCGCAATCCCGGGCCATCTGTTCCACTATCCGGTAGCGCTCAGGGTGGACGGCGCTGCTGTCCAGGGGATTGGCCGCGCCCCGAATCCTTAAAAAGGCGGCGCATTGCTCAAAGGCCTTGGCCCCCAGCCGTGGCACCTTCAGGATTTTGGCACGGCTTAAAAAAGGACCGTTTTCATTACGATATTTGACGATATTCCGGGCCAGCAACGGTCCCAGACCGGAGACATGGGCCAGCAGCTCGGCGCTGGCCGTATTGAGTTCGACGCCGACATTATTTACACAGCTGGCCACCGTATCGTCCAGGCTTTTTTTCAGGGCGGTCTGGTTGACGTCGTGCTGGTACTGGCCGATACCGATGACCTTGGGATCCAGCTTTACCAGTTCGGCCAGCGGGTCCTGGAGACGACGGCCGATTGACACCGAGCCGCGCACGGTAAGATCATGGTCGGGGAATTCCAGCCTGGCCGTCTCCGAGGCGGAGTAGATCGAAGCACCGCTCTCATCCACCATGGTGATGATAATCTCCGGGGGCAGCCCCAGGGCCCGGGTAAAGGCCTCGGTCTCCCGGCCTGCCGTGCCGTTGCCGATGGCGATGGCCTCAATCCGGTATTTTTGGCATAACTCCCTGACAACCCGGCCGGCTTCCTGGCTCTGGCCCTTCGAGAGGGAGGGATAGATGGTGGCATTATGCAGCAGCTTGCCCTGGGCGTCCAGGCAGACCAGCTTGGCGCCGCTCCTGAAGCCGGGGTCCAGGGCCATTACCCGTTTGCGGCCCAGGGGTGAGCTTAGCAGCAGTTCCCGGAGGTTGCCGGCAAAGACCGTGATCGCCTCCTGGTCCGCCTTCTCCTTGAGATCGGCGCGCAGCTCGTTTTCCAGGGACGGAGCCAGGAGCCTTTTGTAGCTGTCCGCCGCGGCAAGGCCGACTTGCTCCGCCGCGATACCGCCACCCTTCACGTATCTCTGGCGAAGCAGGGCCAGGGCCGCTTCCTCGGAGGGGCGGATGGCCAGGGTAAGCACCTTTTCATTCTCACCGCGCAGCATGGCGAGCAGGCGATGGCCCGGGACCCTGGCCGCCGGTTCCTGCCAGTCGAAATAGTCGCGGAATTTGCCGCCGGTTTCCTGATTCTTCTTGACCACCTTGGCAACAATTACGGCCTTGTTGCCGAAGAGCCGGCGCAGGGCGGCCCGGACCGGCGGGTCTTCGTTGATCCATTCGGCCATAATATCGCGAGCCCCGGCCAGGGCATCATCCACGCAGGCCACCCCCTTGTCCGGATTGATGAATTTCTCGGGCGCAAGCGGGGTCCGATCCTGGCCGAAGATGGCGCGAGCCAGGGGTTCCAGTCCCTTTTCCACGGCAATGATGCTCCTGGTCCGCCGCTTGGGACGATGGGGCAGGTAGATATCTTCAAGTATGCTCAGGCAGGGGGCGGCCAGTACTGCCTGATGCAACTCCGGGTCGAGCAGCTCACGCTCGGCCAGGGAGTCGATGATGGCCTGCCGCCGTTTATCCAGTTCGGAGAGTTGCAGCAAACGGTCGCGGACAACGGTGATCTGTTGCTCATCCAGCAAGCCGGTGGCTTCTTTACGATAGCGGGCAATAAAGGGGACGGTGCCGCCGCCCTCAAGCAGGGCGGCAACGGCGGCCACCTGGCTGCTCTTGACCCGCAGCTCGCGAGCAATGATTTCCTGATGTTGATTCATGGTTGTTTTTCTATTCGGATTTGGGCGGCGGTGCCAATTATTTTCCTGAATCGGAGACGACTACCGGGCAGTTTGCCCTTATCAACCTTGAAGGGCATTGCATGCCTAGCCATCCCATTTTGCAAACTTATCAACCTTCAAGCTGTCCGTGATCGCAATGGAGAAATTGCATGTTCAATAATCGAAGATTTTTTGCAAAGAACTACCTTAACACAGGGTTGTCCGGTTAAGAACTTGCAGAAGTTCCTCACCGTTTTATCGACCGTCATTCCGGCAGGTTGTTGGCCGGAATCCAGTTACAAAATCTTATGATACAAATCATGCCAATCGGGATTGAGCCTTTCGATTAACTTCATCTTCCATGCGCGCTTCCATCCTTTCACTCTCTTCTCTCGCTGAATTGCCGATTCCATGGTCTCGTACACTTCATACCAGACCAGATGATGTAATGTGTACCGTTTACTGAATCCTTCGACAAAATCGTTCTTGTGCTCCCATATCCTTTTAACGAGATTCGAAGTCACACCGGTATATAGGGTTCCATTTCGTTTGCTTGCAAGTATGTATACAGCAGGCTGCTTGTTCATTGGTGTCAACCTGGATTCCGGCTTACAACCTGCCGGAATGACGACTTAAAGCCCCCTTCCTTATTCTGACCCTGATTTCTGACTCCCGGCTCCTGAATCCCGGCTTCTGTCTTCTCACCCCTGACTCCTTACTTCTGACTCTTGACTCCTGACTCCTGGCTCCTGGCTCCCGGTTTCTGTCTCCTGTCTCCTATCTCCTATCTCCTGACTCCTGACTCCTGACTTCTACCCCCTCACCCCTCACCCCTCACCGTCATCGCCCCTTGCAGCTGTCCTTAAAAGTCCTTATCCTTGAACCTTGAAGCTTGAACCTTGAACCTGCCCTTAACCTCTAAAGGAATCCCGCAGATCGTCATAACAACCCGGTCGGCGGCCGCGCCGAACTCCTGGTTGCAGCGGCCGACCAGATCGCGGTAGCGGCGGGCCAAGGGGTTTTCCGGAACAATGCCGAGCCCCACTTCATTGGTAACCAGCAGCACCGTGCCGCGTCGCTCCCGGCATGCCTCGATCACCTTGCCTACCATGGCCGACAAAAGGTCCTCGGTAAGCTCATTGGCCGCGTCGGTAAAAAGCAAATTGTTCACCCAGAGGGTCAGGCAATCGACCAGCACCATCTGGTATTCCCGGTTGGCGAGCAAAACCTCATCCAGCTCGACGGTCTCCTCGACGGTCTGCCAGCCAGACCCCCGCCGCTCCACCCGGTGACGTTCGATCCGTTGGTGCATCTCCGGATCGGTAACCGGAGAGGTCGCCACAAACAACTTTTCGCCGGCCAGTGATTCCGCCAACTGGAGGGCATGGCGGCTTTTGCCGCTGCGCGCTCCACCGGTTATCAGAATAATTTCCGCCATGGGTCACCTCACAGGTTCAACCCGGAAAGCACCCCGCCTTCCGGAAAAAGATCGATCACCGCCAACCGGGCCGGTTTGATATCGAAGAGCAGGTAATGCTCCGGCGGCAGCCGCAGGAGATGGCAGAGCATCGCCCGGACCACCCCGCCATGGGCGACGACCAGGATCGTCCCGGCACCCGACCCGGCCAAACGGTTGCCGGCCCCATGGACCCGGGCCAGAAAATCGCCGGTTACCTCGCCGTCCGGGAAAGCGAAATCCGGCGACCAGGCCGCCCAATCCTTGACCAGCTCCGCATCCCTTCCCACGATTTCAGCGAAGGTCAGCCCCTCCCAGCGGCCGAAATCGATCTCCCGCAGATCATCGTCAAGGACCGGCTCGCCAAGCTCAATATGTTCGCCG
>JBHEOZ010000121.1:0-6124 GCA_046260555.1 Desulfurivibrionaceae bacterium | reverse complement strand
ATCCAGAAGTTGAAACTGAGTTTCATATTGAACCACTTTATTTTATGGTTCGGCCTTGAATTAATATGCGCGGCGGCAAATGTCAATCATTGACAAACCCCTGAATCCTTGACGGCTCCCTCCGTTCTCGAATCCTCACGGATTCATGAACCTCGTGAAAAGTCAGGAGATGGCTAAGCAAAAATGCGCCACGACGCAGGAGATCGGAGTTTTTGCGACGCCATCAATCCTTGACACTACCTGCAATGCCAGGTCAAATACAACTCTTTAATCAATCAAAACCGGAACCGGAACCGATGCATTTCAAACTTATCGCCCTGAACGGCCGTTACATCCACTCCTGCCTGGCCCTTTTCTATGTCCGGCAGGAACTCAAAAAACAACTGCCGGCCGCCGAGCTGGAACTGCGCCAGTTCACGATCAACGATCCCTACTATAAAACCCTGCTTAAGATCGGCGAGGGGGCGCCCGGAGTCCTGTTTTTTTCAGTATATATCTGGAACGGCGAACTGATCAAGCGGCTCCTCGCCGACCTGGCCGCGATCCTGCCGGCAACCCTTTTCGTTCTGGGCGGGCCCCAGGCGGCAGCCTTCGCCCGACAGGAACTGCCGGCCCGCTGCACCGTTGTCAGCGGCGAGATCGAGGGCATCGATCCCGCCTTCTACCAAGACCTGGAACGGGGCGACCTTGCCCCCCACTACAACTGCAAGCCGGGCCGACCTTTTCCGTCGCCCTACACCGATGACGATCTCTCCACCGAACTGCTGAACCGCCATGTCTACTACGAGTCGAGCCGGGGCTGCCCCTTTTCCTGCACCTACTGCCTCTCCTCGGTCGAACGGGGGGTGAACCGGAAGGATCTGGAGCAGGTCGAAGCGGAACTTGCCGCCATCCTCCGCCACCGTCCGAAAATTATCAAGTTAGTCGACCGGACCTTCAATGACAGGCCGGAGCGGACCATGGCGATCTGGCGCTTTCTGGCCGCCCAAGAGACCGAAACGGTTTTTCATTTCGAGATGGCCCCGGACCTGTTCAGCGAGGAGATGTTCGCCTTTCTGGAAGAGCTGCCCCCCGGGCGCTTCCAGTTCGAACTCGGGGTCCAGTCGACCAACCCGGCCACCCTCGCCGCGGTCGATCGGCGCATGGATCTGGATAAAGTCGGGGAAAATATCCGCCAGCTGGCCCGGCTGAACAATATCCACCTCCATGCCGACCTGATCCTCGGCCTGCCGGAGGAGAGCGAGGCGACTTTCCGGAACTCCCTGAACGATCTCTTCGCCATGGGCCCCCATTATATCCAGATGGGTCTCCTCAAGGTCCTGCCCACCACCAAAATCAGCCGGACCAAGGGTCTGCGCCACTGCGCAAAGCCGCCCTACGAGGTGCTGGCCACCGCGGAAATGAGCCAGCCGATTATCGCCCATCTTTACTGGCTCGGCGAGTGCGTCGAGGCCTTTCACAACAACCGCTATTTCCCCAGCCTGTTCGCTTACCTGCGGGAAGGAAACGAGGATATTTCGGCATTTTTCGAAAACCTCCTGGCTATCTGCCGGGAGCATAATTTTTTCAGCCTGGCCGCCACCCAGCCCTTTCTCTGCGAACTGCTGCTGGCAAGCGTTGCCGGACGAGCGGATCGCGAGCTGATCGGGGAGCTGCTCCGCTATGACTGGCTGCGCTGCGGCCACCGCTTTATCCCGGATTTTTTGCAAAAGGAAGACCTGAACGAGCTCCGCAAAAAACTGGGCCGGACCATGGAGTCTGAACTGGCGCCGCTCTACACCCGGCGGAGCCGGGACGAGTTCTTTCGGAAAACCGTTTTCGCCGAATTCTCCGGTCCCGCCCTGGGGCAACTTGGCTTCACCGACGTCGGGAAAGGTTCCGGGGTGGTCTGCTTTCTGGCCCGGCAAAGCGCTTCGATCCAGGGGCATCTGGAAACCATTCTGCTGCCGGTTTTATCAGGCCGTTGAAAAACTTGATTGGCGGTTGCCGGAGGCCGTCACCCCGACTAATTGAACTGTTAAGATTTCTCCCGTTGGTCTAAATGACATTATGGTAATCCCGTATTTTCAGTTGGTTACATTTGTCTCTGGATTGCTTTGCTTCGCTCGCAATGACTTAATTTTTGACTTTTTGCGAGTTTGTCATCCCTAAATCCGGGCGCATCGTAGAACCGATCAACGAATTTCCAACCGGCCGCACTTTCCATTGCTATCATTCAAACGTTCGTTTAAAATGGCTGTTTAGGGAGTTGGCAAATACTAATATACCTGGATCGCGCCCGGATGTGGGTCATATTTAGCCGCGCCGATTGAGTAAAACAGGGCTGCGGCGAGGATTTTGCGCTTGAGCGCGGCCAAGGGTGGCCCGAGAGGGATGCGTGATGGTATATTAGCATTTATCCGGGTCCCTTTAGTGATGATAAGTTCGCAAAAAGTCAAAAAGGTAACTCCATGCAGATAAGCGATCATCTACATATCCTGAAAATCCCTTTCCAGGTTCCGATAAGTCCGGGGCTCAAGCTTGACCGCTTCGTCAACGTCCTGCTGGTCTATGGGGAATCGGAGGTAGTCCTGATCGACAGCGGCGTGGCGGGAGCGGAAAAGCGGATTTTTTCCTATCTGGCCGCAACCGGCCGGCGCCCGGCAGAGGTGAAAAGGATGATTTTAAGCCATTCCCACCCCGACCACCTCGGCGCGGCCCGGGCGATAAAAAAGCTGACCGGCTGCCGGATCCAGGCCCATCCGGCCGAACGGGAATGGATCGAGGACACCGCCCGCCAGGGCAGGGAGCGGCCGGTGCCCGGTTTCAACGAGTTGGTCGGCGGACCGGTTCCGGTAGCGGCCTTGCTTGAAAACGGCGACAATATTCAAATCGATCGCGAAGTGGCACTTGAAGTGATCCACACCCCCGGCCACTCGCCCGGTTCCATCTCCCTCCATATCCCGGCCGACTCCGCAGTCTTCACCGGCGACGCCATCCCGCTCTCCGGCGACCTGCCGATCTTCACGGACTGGCAGCAGTCCTGGGACTCGCTCAATATGATCAAAACCCTGCCGGAGACAAAACTGCTCCTTTCTTCCTGGGCGCCGCCCGCCGCCAACGGGGCACATGAGGAAATCATCGTCAGGGGCTTCGATTGGCTCCGGCGGATCAAAGACGCGGTAGCCGAGGCCGGCCGGGAGGATCTGCCCGGCCGGGATCCGCTGGAACTCTGCCGGATTATCCGCGAAAAGCTCGATTTGCCTCCGGCCGCGGTTAACCCCCTGGTGGCCGCTTCATTCGCCGCCTGCCTAAAATCCGGCCGGGAAAACGAAGCATGAGCCAGCTCGACACCAGGACAAGGATCCTCGACGTGGCCGAAGAGCTCTTTGCCGACAAGGGCTACCGGGGCACCTCGATGCGGGCCATAACCGCACGGGCCGAAGTCAACCTGGCCGCGGTCAACTACCATTTCGGCTCCAAGCAGGGGCTGGTCACCGAGGTCATCGAGCGGCGCCCGGTGCCGTTGAACAGGTTACGCGAACAAAACCTGAACGCGGTCAGGGAAAAAGCGGCGAAGATCAAGAAAATACCGGAACTGGAGAGGGTCCTCCTGGCCTTTATCGAGCCGACCCTGATGCTGCCCGAATCCACACCCGGCGCCAAAAATTTCATCACCCTGATCAGCCGCGCCATGGCCGATACCGACCAGACCGCCCGGGAGATCTTCGTCAGGAACATGAAACAGATAATCACCCTTTTCTATAATTGCCTGGCCGAGGCCCTGCCGGAAATTTCCCCGGACGTTCTCTACTGGCGGCTTAATTTCGTGATCGGCGCCCTGAGCCATACCATGCGCTCCATCGATAAGTGCCCGGTCCCCATGGCAGAAGGGGTGCCCCACGACTCCCGCAGCCTGGTCAAACTGCTGCTGCCCTTTATCCGCGCCGGCATGGAGGCGCCGCAATGAAGAATTTTATGGTTTCTATCCTGATCGGCGCCATCCTGGCCGGATGCAGCGTCCACCGGAGCGAGTTGCCGGAACTGCCCGGGCCGCTGCCCGCCGAATTCATCGAGGCCGGCGGCTCTCGGGAATTCAATGAGCCGGGCCGCTTCTGGGAACGGTTCGATGATCCGGACCTGAACCGGCTGGTCACCGAGGCCCTGGACGGTAACCTCTCCATTAAGCAGGCCCTGGCCCGCCATGACCAGTTCAGCGCCCTCGAAAAAATCAGCCGGGCCAACCAACTGCCCTTTCTTAATCTGGTCGGCTCGGCCGGTTACGATCGCCAGGTCAGCGGCATCGCCAAGGTCGAAGGCAGCAGCCTGAGGCTTTCGGCGGCGGCCGGTTACGAGATCGACCTCTGGAACAAGCTGGCCAGCGGCCGCGAGCAGGCCTCTTACAACCGGCGGGCCTCGGCGGCCGAGATCAAGACGGCTTACATCGGGGTAGCCTCCCAGGTCACCGACCTCTACTTTCTGCTGATCGAACAAAGGGCCCAGCTTGCCTTAAGCGACCGGATCATCGCCAGCCAGGAAGACACCCTGGCCCGGCTGGAAAGCCGCTACGAAGCGGGCCTGGTCCAGCCCCTCGATGTCTATCAGGCCCGGCAGAACATCCTGGCGGCCCGGGCCGACAAGCCCCGCTACCGGGCCAATCTGGCCAATGGCGGCCACGCTTTAGCCACCCTGCTGGGCCGTTTCCCGGCAAAGGGATTGGGCGGCGACAAGGCGAAACTCCTGCAAATACCCGACGAAACCCTGCCCGGCATCCCCTCCGAACGGATCGCCCGCCGCCCCGATATTCAGGCCGCCTTTTTACGGCTCCAAGCCAGGGACGCGGAGGTGGCCGCCGCGGTGGCAGAGCGCTTCCCCTCCTTCAACCTGACCGCGGTTTTGGGGGCGGGCCGGCTGGATTACGCCACCGTGATCTCGGATACCTTCTGGAGCCTGATGCTGGAAGCGGTCCAGCCGATCTTCGACAACGGCCGCCGCCGGGCCGAAATCGAGCGCCGCAAGGACGTGGTCGAGGAAGCCCTGGCCGGCTACCACCAGACGATTCTGGCCGCGGTCCAGGAAGTTGAGGACCGGCTGGCCGCCTACCGGACCGGTCTGGCCCAGCTGAGATTGCTGGAGGAGCGTTATATCGTCACCGGCGCCACCCTGCGGCTCGCCGAGGATCAATATTTCGAAGGCCTTACCGATTACCTGTCGGTCCTGACCGCCCAGGTAAATCATTTTAACCTGCAACGCCAGCTCCTAAGCGGCCGCCGCCAATTGATCAGCGACCGGATCGGCCTGTGGCGCGCCCTGGGCGGCGACTGGATGACCGAACATATCAATAATCGCGATGCCAACAACGGTGAGATAAAATGAGTTCCCGAGAGAAATTATTAAAAATCGGCCTGCCTTTCCTGGTCCTGTTGATCGGCGCCGCCATCGCGGTGGCAATGATCAAAAACCGCCGCAGTCCCGAAAAAACAGCGCGGCTTGACCGGGGCGCCCTGGTGAAATTCATCGTGGCCGAAAAAAGCAGCCGGCAGGTGACGATCAATTCCACCGGCACCGTGCAGCCGCGCCGGGAGGTGACGATCGCGCCCCAGGTCAGCGGTCAGGTGATTTTTGCTTCTCCGGATTTCGTCACCGGCGGTTTTTTCAACAAGGACGAAGTCATGTTCGAAATCGAGAAGATCGACTACGAACTGGCTCTTGAACAGGCCCGGGCGGCGCTGGCCAAAAGGGAGTTCGAACTGAGTTCGGTGGAATCGCGGGCTCGCATTGCCAGACGGGAGTGGCAGCGGCTCAAAATGGATCGGGAGCCGCCGGCCAATTCCCTGGCCCTCTATGAACCCCAACTGAAGGACGCCCGCGCCAATCTTGCTTCGGCCCGGGCCGCTCTCAGGCAGGCCGAACTGAACCTGGCCAGGACCCGGATGACCGCCCCCTTCAACTGCGTGATCCGATCCGAGAATATCGATGTCGGCCAATACGTCAGAAGCGGCAACAACGTCGCGGTAATCGCCGGCACCGATACGGCCGAGGTGATCGTCCCGATAGAGCTTGCCGATCTGCACTGGCTTTTCGTGCCTGGTTCCGGCGGAAAAGGCAAAAGTTCACCGGCCACGGTCAGGCTTGACATCGGCTC
>JBHEOZ010000120.1:0-6162 GCA_046260555.1 Desulfurivibrionaceae bacterium | reverse complement strand
GAAAGGAACTGTCAGCCAGGTTCAAAAGCCGTGAGGGCACTCTGGAGTGGGCCGATCTGGATTTCTGGTCAGAGGAGCTCGGTCTGGATATTCCCGCCCTGAAAGTGCAGATCGAGCACCTGATCGAAATCCATCCGTATGTGCTTGATTTTATAGATTATTGTCGGGAAAATGACAAAAGGGTCTGTCTGGTCACCAACGCCCACGGCAAAACCCTTGACATCAAGATGGCCAAAACCGCCCTGCGGAACCGTTTCGATAAAATCATCTGCTCCCAGCAGATCGGGGTGGCCAAGGAGGAGCCGGTTTTCTGGGAACGCCTAAAGGATCATCTGGACTATGATCCCGCCCGGACCATGCTTGCCGATGATACCGAGGCGGTCCTGGTTTCGGCCGACCAGGCCGGGATCGCGCAACTGGTTTATGTGGCCAGACCTAGCAGTAAACTGGCTCCCCAAAAATCGGCGCGCTTTCACTCGATCAGCTATTTCAAGGAATTGATAATCAGCTGATTTATCCATGCTGGCATGGCGTCGCCGGGGCAGATGACCAGTGGCGCCAACTAGGCTTTGACATTATCGCGAAGGCCGTGCTATATTCGTTTTTTTTGAAAACTTTAAAACAGATGCCCTAACCCAAATAATCTACCTGGAGAATACTCCCATGAAGACAGATACATCCAGCAAGTTATTCGAGAAGGCCCAGAAATTGATTCCCGGCGGGGTAAACAGCCCGGTCCGGGCCTGTAAGTCGGTTGGTTGCGATCCGGTTTTTATAGAAAAAGCGGCGGGCTCGAAGATTTATGATGTTGACGGTAACGTCAATATCGATTTCGTCGGATCCTGGGGACCGATGATCCTCGGTCATAACCATCCGGTCGTGATCGCGGCCATCAAGGCGGCCATCGAAAACGGCACCAGCTTCGGGGCGCCGTGCAAGTTGGAAATCGATCTGGCCGAGTTGGTCATCGATGCGGTGCCTTCGATCGAGATGGTCCGTTTCGTTAGCTCCGGGACCGAGGCCACCATGAGCGCCGTTCGCCTCGCCCGGGGTTATACCGGCCGCAATGTGATAGTCAAGTTCGACGGCGGATTCCACGGCCATGCCGATTCATTTCTGGTCAAGGCCGGCTCCGGGGTGATTACCCTGGGAATTCCGGGCAGTCCCGGGGTTCCACAGGACATCGTCAAGAACACGATTTCCATCCCCTACAACAACCTGGAAAAACTTGAAGAGACCCTACGGGACGCCGATCTTGATATAGCCTGCGTGATTATTGAACCGATTGCCGGCAATATGGGGGTTATTCAGCCCCAGCCGGGCTTTCTGGAAAAACTACGGGAGTTGACCAGGGAACTCGGCATCGTCTTGATCTTTGACGAAGTGATCTCCGGATTCAGGGCGGGTCTCGGCGGCGCCCAGGCCAAGTTCGGCGTCACTCCGGATCTTACCTGTCTCGGCAAGATTATCGGCGGGGGCCTGCCGGTCGGGGCCTACGGCGGCAAAAGGGAAATCATGGAGATGGTCTCCCCGGTCGGGCCGGTTTATCAGGCCGGGACCCTGTCCGGCAATCCCCTGGCCATGGCGGCGGGCAAGGCGACTCTTACCGAGCTGGCCAAGCCCGGCTTTTACGAAGAACTGGACAAAAAGGCCACCGAGTTCGGCACCAGGCTGCTGAGTCTGGCCCGCAAGCATCTCGGTGACAGGGTTTGCATGAACCAGGCCGGTTCGGTGCTGACCCTCTTTTTCACCGAAGGTCCGGTTACCGATTTCGATTCGGCGATGAAGTCCGATACCGAAATGTATGGCCGCTATTACCGGGAGATGCTGCAGGAAGGTGTATATCTGGCCCCGGCCCAGTTTGAAGGGATGTTTATCTCCGCGGCCCATACCGCCGACGACCTCGAAGCTACCTTGAAAAAGGCTGAATCGGTATTCATAAAATTGGCGGAATAGCTTTAAAACCGTTGACTTTGCTAAAAAGCCATGATAATGGTTGAACGCTTATTCAGTTTGGCGTGAGCCTGGCCTAATAAGCCCTAATTGAGGAAACCATGGCCGGATTCGGCAAGGAAATGACCAAGAGTTTGATCGAAGTAAGCACGATCGGCATGACGGTCTCTTTTTCGATTTTTATCGGGGTCGGATTCGGTTACTACCTTGATACCAACGTGTTTGACGGTAGGACCAAGCCCTGGTTCACCTTGATTTTTCTTGGTTTCGGCGTGGCGGCGGCCTTTTTGAACCTCTATCGGATGGCCACCAGGAAAGATATCAGCGATGGCAAGGAATAAACTACAGCTGCTCGGAGTGGTGCAACTCTCCGGCTGGGGCCTGTTGGCCCTTATGGTGGTAGCCGGCTGGCTCGGCTTTGGGGCGCCGGCAGGCAAGTCCTTATTAGTCGGCGGCCTCCTGGCCAATGGGAGTTTCTGGTTGTTGAAAAGAGATCTGCTCGGACTGCTCCGGGGGGAACTGACCGCGGTCAAGAGCAGGTTTTTCATTAAATATTATAGCCGCTTAACCCTGATGGCGGTCCTGCTGTTTTTGATTATCAGATACGGCGCCTTACCGATCCCGGGCCTGTTGATCGGCCTTTCCACCGTTTTTGTCAGTATTACGGCGGTGGCGATCCTCGGCGTCCGCAAAGAGTTAAATATCAAGGAGGCATCATAAAAAAGATGGAACATCCGATATTATTCATTTCAGTTTTACTTGAGGCCCTGCACCTGCCGGTGCCCCACGGCCTGGTTGGGGATTCACTTCTGGCCAAGCTGGTCTCCCCCCACATGACCTACACCTGGCTGGTGATGGCCTTTCTGATCATCATGCCCAAACTGACCATCGGCAAGGTCGAGATGGTTCCCGGCAAGGCCCAGAATTTCTGGGAAGCGGTCATCAGCGGCATGGAGGGTTTCATGGCCGAGAATATGGGCAAGGAGGGCGCCCGGATGATGTTTCCGATGCTGGCCACCTTCGCCTTTTATATTCTGGTGGCCAACATGATCGGGCTGATGCCCGGCTTCATGTCGCCTACCTCGAATCTCAATATCACCCTGGGTTGCACCCTGATCGTTTTCTTTACCACACATATCCTCGGCTTCAAGTTTCACGGCATCAATTACTACAAGCATTTTCTGGGACCGGTCTGGTGGTTGACCCCCCTGATCGCCCCGATCGAGATCATCAGCCATCTGGCCCGGATTCTCTCGCTGTCCATTCGACTCTTCGGCAACATTATGGCCAAGGAGACCCTGCTCGGCATTCTCTTCATCCTGGCCGGCGCCTATTTCGCGCCGCTGCCGATCCTTGTGCTGGGGGTCTTCGTCTCCATCGTTCAGGCCCTGGTTTTCGTGCTCCTCTCGATTCTGTACTTCTCGGCTTCGATGGAACACGCCCATTAATTCGATTGAAAAGTAAGTTCTTATAAGAAAGAAGGCCAAACATAAACTTAAGTTAAGGAGATCTCTGTCATGAAAAAATTAGTCGCAAGCGCACTCACTGTGATGACCGTACTGGCTGTAAGTTCCGTAGCCATGGCTGCCAATGGCGAAGCCGCCATCGGCACCGATGCCAATCTCGCCCTGATCTGTCTGGCAGCCGCCCTGTCCGTCGGCGTTGCCGCCCTGGGTTGCGGTATCGGTATGGGTACCGGTATCGGCGGCGCCTGTTCCGGTATCGCCCGTAATCCGGAAGCTTCCGGAAAGATCACCGTTACCATGATCATCGGTCTGGCTCTGATCGAGTCCCTGACCATTTACGGTCTGGTTATCTCTTTGATCCTACTGTTCGCCAACCCCCTGCTTGGCTAAGACCTGATTCATAGTTTTTGTTTTTTAGGCCGCAGGGGCAAACCCTGCGGCCTTTTTATTTTTTATATTAGATAGCGCCGCAAAAAGTCCGATCCTTTCATTACCGGCCCCGTCCGGGCCCAACTCTTTGGAATAACCTGTTTATTGCTTTACAACGGCTTCCAGGCGGGTAGAATCCATTTCCTATGGCTGAAGAAACAATCATAAGCCCCCGAAGAGAGAAGGGGGAGCCGCTGTTGCCCGCCGTCGGTCTGTTCTGCGTAAATCCTGGCGATGCGCGATATCTTGGCGACCGGGCCGAAAAATTGGGGGCCAGCCGCTATTTTCTGTTCAACAGCACTCTTCAGGTTATTTCAGAAAATTCGGGGTCGGAGGGCGTTTTCGTGGCCGGACCGGCGGTCGGCGCGCCCATGGCGGTAATGACCCTGGAGAAGCTCGTTGCCCTTGGCGCCAGGCAGGTTATCGTTTATGGATGGTGCGGCTCGTTGAATCCGGCACTGCGTATGGGCGATCTTCTCCTGCCCACCTGGGGATTTTCCGAGGAAGGCACCTCCAGCCACTATCCCATTCAAGGAAGAGCCGCCAGCAGTGAATCCCTGCGCGGCGAGCTACACCGTTATTTGCGCTCCGAGGGACTAGCCAGCCAGGAAGGCCCTATATGGACCACTGACGCGCCTTATCGGGAAACGCGGACGAAGGTGGTCAACTATGCCGGAAAATCGATTCTCGGGGTGGATATGGAGTTTAGCGCCTTGGCTACGGTGGCAAGCTATCGGCGGATCGATTTGGCGGCACTCTTCCTGGTCTCCGATGAACTTTGGCACAAGAACTGGCAGCCGGGCTTCAAAAGTAAAACGTTTTCAGCCAAAAACCGGCGGATTCTCGCCGCTTTGCTGGATAAGAGAATAGTTAAAGGCGACGATGATCATGGCCAATAAAGTATTTATTCAAAGTCTGGGCTGTCCCAAGAACCTGGTGGATTCCGAGGTGATGAGCGGCTGTCTCCGGGAAGCGGGATATGAGTTGGTCGAGGATCCGGCCCGGGCCGATGTTCTGGTGGTTAATACCTGCGGGTTCATCCAGCCCGCCGTGGAAGAGGGCATCGAGGCAATACTTGATCTGGCCCAGGTCAAAAAGGTTAAGCCGGCCACCAAGCTGCTCGTTACCGGTTGCATGGTTCAACGTTACGGCGCCAAACTGCGCCGGGAGTTGCCGGAGGTCGATCTCTTTCTGGGGGTCGATCAGATCGAAACGGTAGTGGCCGCCCTGGAAAAGCTCTCCGCCTCGGAAGCTGTCAGCCTCGATCTGACCGAGCCCGACTATCTGATGAGCTTTGCTTCGCCGCGGCTCATCTCAACCCCGCCGTTCCGGGCCTACCTCAAGGCGACCGAGGGCTGCTCGAATCGTTGTTCATACTGTCTGATTCCCAGTCTGCGCGGTCCCTTGCGCAGCCGCCCCCTTGATGATCTGATCAAAGAGGCCCGGCGGCTCGAGCAGGGCGGGGTCAAGGAGTTGACCCTGATCGCCCAGGATCTGACCGCCTACGGGCGCGATCTCGGTGCGGACCGGGAGGGGTTGGCCGATCTGCTCACGACGCTTCTGGATAAGACCGAAATCCCCTGGCTCAGGATGCTCTATCTCTATCCGATGCGTCTGGATCGGGCAGTTCTTGAGCTGGTTGCGGACAACGAGCGGATTTTGCCCTATTTCGACATTCCCTTGCAGCATATCAGCAATCGGATCCTCAAGGCGATGAACCGCCCCTATGATCGCGGGAGCGTCGAGAGGCTGCTGGCTTCGATCAGAGCACAGCTGCCCCATGCGGCGATCCGCACAACTTTCATGGTCGGTTTCCCGGGGGAGAGCGAGGCGGATGTCGAGGAGTTAGCCGAATTCATCGCGGCGCAGAGGTTAAATCACGTCGGAATATTCACTTATTGCAACGAAGAGGGGTGCGAAGCCGCAAAACTTCCGGAACAGTGCGGGGAGGAGGTCAAGGAGGCGCGGAAGGAACGCCTGATGGCCTTGCAGGCCGAAATCTCCCTGGAGCTTAACCGGCGGCTGGTGGGGAGCATCCAGCCCGTTCTCATGGAAGGGGTGAGCCGGGAAAGCGATCTGCTCCTGGAGGGACGCACCCGTTTTCAGGCCCCGGAGATCGACGGCTGCGTTTATATCACGGCCGGAAACAGCCGGCCCGGTGAGCTGGTCGAGGTGGAAATCACCGAGGCCCACCCCTATGATCTGGTTGGAGAAATTGTCGGGACTTGGTAACCGTTCAGCAGCACCGCATCTTCGGACGATCGGCCCGGCTTACGTAACCGAGGTACGCGGCGCCGGTCCGCTTGTCCAAATC
>JBHEOZ010000012.1:15827-17863 GCA_046260555.1 Desulfurivibrionaceae bacterium | reverse complement strand
GATAGAACAGGGCAAATTGGTGCAGTACAGGGTTGACCCGGCGATGCTGCTTCCATGCAGGGCGGCCTGGATAATGGCATTCTGCTCGGCATGGAGTCCCCGGCAGAGCTCGTGGCGCTCGCCGGAAGGAATCCCCTGCTGCTCCCGGAGGCAGCCGACATCGAGACAGTGACTGATTCCGGACGGCGCCCCGTTATAACCGGTGGTGATAATCCGTTTATCCCGGACCATAATCGCGCCGACATATCGTCTCGTACAGGTGGAGCGTTGCGCAACCAGGTCGGTAATCGACATGAAATATTCATGCCACGAAGGCCTGGGAACACTCATGTTCAGTCCATCTCCCGCTGTAAATCCGGATACAGTGGGAAGCGCGCGCACAAATCGTGAACTTCCCGGCGGATGGCGGCCAGAGCGGCGGCGTCATCTAGATTGTTGATGACCCGATCGATCCAGGCGGCGATCAACTCCATCTCCGCTTCTTTCAAGCCCCGGGTGGTGACGGCCGGAGTGCCGATCCGCACCCCGCCGGTTACGAAACGGGGCTGGGTATCGAAAGGCACCGCGTTTTTGTTGACGGTCAGGCCCGCCTTTTCGAGGCCCTCCTCGGCATCCTTGCCGGTAATGCCTTTGCCGGCCAGATCGACAAGGAGCAGATGATTGTCGGTACCGCCGGAGACCAGTCGAAAACCGCAAGTCTTGAGGCTTTCACCAAGAACCCGGGCATTGGCGACAACCTGCTGCTGGTACTTAATGAAATCATCGGTCAAGGCTTCCTTGAAGGAGACGGCCTTGGCGGCGATCACATGAACCAAGGGTCCGCCCTGGATCCCCGGGAAGATCTTGCTGTTCAGGCTGCGGCCGAATTTTTCCCTGGCCAGAATCAGGCCGCCGCGGGGGCCGCGCATGGTTTTATGGGTGGTGGAAGTAACGAAGTCGGCATAGGGCACCGGCGAGGGGTGAACCCCGGCCGCGACCAGACCGGCGATATGGGCCATATCGACCATGAAGAGAGCGCCGATATCATCGGCGATGCGGCGGAATCCCGCAAAATCTATATCGCGGGGATAGGCACTGGCACCAGCCACGATCATTTTTGGACGATGCTCCCGGGCGATACGTTCGACCTCGGCCATATCGATCTTTTCGGTTTTTTTATCGACCCCGTAGGAGACAAAATCGTAGAGCTGGCCGGAAAAGTTAACCGAACTGCCGTGGGTAAGATGGCCGCCGTGGGCCAGATCCATTCCCAGGACCTTGTCGCCCGGCTGCAAAGTGGCGAAATAGACCGCCATATTGGCCTGGCTGCCGGAATGGGCCTGCACATTGGCATACTCGGCCCCGAAGATTTCCAGGACCCGGTTTATGGCCAGGGTCTCGATCTCATCGGCGTACTCGCAGCCCCCGTAATAACGCTTGCCCGGGTAGCCTTCGGCATACTTGTTGGTGAAAATCGAACCCTGGGCATCGAGAACCGCCCGGCTGACCGTATTTTCGGAGGCGATCAACTCAAGCTGATAGGCCTGACGCTCAAGCTCGTCTTTTATCGTCTTGTATACTTCGGGATCAACTGTTTTCAGACGGCTCACTTGGCAACCTTCCTGTGATGAACTGTTATGGATAAAAGGGGTCGGCGGGCAACCAACCCAAACCAGGATTCAGTCGAGAGCGGAAAACAGGGCCAGCCTGGTCTGATGACGACCGCCGGAAAATTCGGTGGTCAGCCAGGTCCGGACGATCTCACGCAGCAATCCAGGCCCGACTACCCTGGCCCCAAGGCAGAGAACATTGGCGTCATTATGTTCCCGGCTCATCGCGGCGGTAAAAAGCTCATGACAAAGCGCGGCCCGAATGGCAACCGAGCGATTGGCGGCCATCGACATGCCGATGCCTGTGCCGCAGATCAGAATACCGCGATCAGCGCCGCCGCTCTCGACATCCCCGCACACTTTTTCGGCGTAATCGGGATAGTTGACCGACTCGCCGGAGTCGCAACCGCGATCAATTACTTCGTGGCCCAGCTCATTGACCACTTC
>JBHEOZ010000012.1:0-15817 GCA_046260555.1 Desulfurivibrionaceae bacterium | reverse complement strand
CGGCAAAACCGCCATGATCGCAGCCGATTGCTATTCTCATAATTTCACCTCCGGAACCGGAAAGATCAGCCATCAAATTTTTTCATGGCCAGCACGGCATTGGTCCCGCCGAAACCGAACGAATTGGAAATGGCGGCGCGAACCCCGCTCTCCCTTGCCACATTGGGGACATAGTCAAGATCGCAGCCTGGGTCGGGATTAGTCAGATTAATCGTCGGCGGAATGATTCCGTTTTTTATGGTTAAAGCGGTAAACACCGACTCGATGCCGCCGGCGCCGCCGAGCATGTGCCCGGTCATCGATTTGGTCGAGCTGATGGCCAGCCTGGCGGCATGATCGCCGAAGACCCGCTTGATTGCTCCGGTTTCAACCACATCGTTTAGGGGGGTCGAGGTGCCGTGGGCGTTTATATAATCGATATCCTCGGGATTCAGGCCGCCATCCTTCAGGGCCATCTCCATGCAGCGTACCGCCCCGTCACCATCTTCGGGCGGGGCCGCCATATGATAAGCGTCGCCGCTCAAACCATAGCCGACAATCTCCGCGTATATCCCGGCACCGCGCTTCCTGGCGTGTTCGAGTTCTTCGATGACCATCATGCCGCCGCCTTCGGCAATGATAAAACCGTCGCGATCACGATCGAAGGGCCGGGAAGCCCCTTGGGGATTGTCGTTGCGTTTGGAAAGAGCCTTCATGGCATTGAAGCCGCCCACCGCCAGGGAGCAGATCGTCGACTCACTGCCGCCGGTCACCGCCGCGTCGCAGTCACCGTGGATGATCGACCTGAACGCCTCGCCCACCGCGTGGGTCCCGGCCGCGCAGGCGGTGGTCACCGACAGGTTGGGGCCCTTGGCGCCGAGTGCGATCGAAACCTGGCCGGCGCTCATATTGGAGATAACCATCGGAATGAAAAAAGGTGTGATCTTCTTCGGCCCCCGTTCGAGAGCCACCGAATGGTATTTCTCGATAGTCGGCAGGCCGCCGATGCCGTTGCCGGTAAAGACCCCGATCCGGTCCGCGTTTGCATCGCTGATTTCAAGTCCGGAATCAGCGTGGGCCATCACCGCGGCGGCCATCGCGTACTGGACGAACAACTCAAGATGCTTGGCCACCTTTTTATCGATATAGGTCTCAACCTCGAAATCCTTGACCTCGGCGGCAATCTTTACCGCGTAGTCAGCGGTATCAAAACGGCTGATCAGACCCACCCCGCTACGCCCGGCGCACAGTCCTTCCCAGGTCTGTTCCACACCAATCCCCAGCGGGGTGACCAAACCAACGCCCGTTACAACAACTCTTCTTCTCACCTGTCACTCCTTGTCAAGCAGTGGCGGATAAAACAGCTTAACGCTTTGCCGTGAAAGATCACTCAACAACGGTCCGGTTTATGCGGACACCTTGTCGACATGCTCGATGGCATCCTTGACGGTAGTAATCTTTTCCGCAACTTCATCGGCAATCTCGATATCAAAGGCTTCTTCCATGGCCATGATCAGTTCGACCAGATCGAGGGAATCGGCGCCCAGATCATCCACGAAAGATGCGCCGGGCACAACCTTGGCTTTATCGACGCTGAGCTGTTCCGCAATAATATCAATAAGTTTTTCCTGAACAGACATAGTTTTTCTCCTTAAATTGTTGTCTGAAAAATGACCACTGCAACTATTATCCAATAAACATCTATCCCATAAACATCCCGCCGTTCACATGGATGAACTGGCCGGTTACATAACGCGCATCATCACTGGCCAGATAGGCAACCGCCCCGGCCACGTCCTCGACCGAGCCCATGGCCCGCATCGGAATCTCTCCCAACACCTTTTCCTTCACTTCATCACCGAGATCACGGGTCATGTCGGTATCGATATAGCCCGGCGCCACCCCGTTAACCGTAATGTTACGGGAGGCAAGTTCCCTGGCCACCGAGCGGGTCAATCCGGTCAGTCCGGCCTTGGCGGCCGCGTAATTGGCCTGGCCGGCATTACCGAGAAAACCGATAACCGAGCTGATGTTAATGATCCGCCCCCAGCGCTGCTTCATCATCGGCCGGTTGACTGCCTTGATACAGTTATAAGCGCCCTTGAGGTTGGTGTCCAGAACCTGATCCCAACTCTCTTCCTTCATCTTCATCAAGAGGCTGTCACGGGTGATCCCGGCGTTATTGACCAGAATATCGAGCCGCCCGAAATCCTCAATGATGTTGCTAACTCCATCATTGACCGCCGTGGCATCGGCCACATCAAATTTATAGAGACCGGCGTAGCCGCCTGCCGCCTTGATGGCATCGACAACCTCCTGGGCGGCATCGGGCTTGCTCACGTAATTGATGGCGACCCTGGCGCCCATTGCGGCCAGACGCAGGGCGATGGCCCGGCCGATCCCCCGGCTGCCGCCGGTTACAAGTGCTGCCTTACCCTCAAGAATCATCGGTTACCAGCCTCCCCTGTGCGGCTCTCCCGGATCCGCTCGATAAGCTTCGGCAGGATCTCGAAGAGGTCGCCGACCATGCCATAGGTGGCGACCTGGAAGATCGGAGCGTTTTCATCCCGATTTATGGCAATGATGGTATCCGAAGACTGCATGCCGACCATGTGCTGCACCGCCCCGGAAATACCGCAAGCGAAGTAAACTTTCGGACAGACCGTCTTGCCGGTCTGACCGACCTGATGGGGATAGGGAATCCAGCCGCTGTCTACCGCGGCCCGGGAGGCGGCGGTAGCGCCGCCGAGGAGCCCGGCCAGTTCCCGTACCATCTCGAAACCTTTTTCACTTTCCAGGCCGCGGCCGCCGGCAACCAGAACATCGGCCTCGTTGATATTAACCTCATTCGACTCTTCCCTGACACTTCTCAGTACTCTGACCCGGGACTGCAACCTGGCGGGATCTGGGGTGAAATCGATAATTTCACCCTGGCGGCTCCCGTCATGACTGTTCGGCTTCATGACCAGAGGTCTGACCGTCGCCATCTGGGGGCGGGTGCCGGGGCATTCGATGGTGGCCATGATATTGCCGCCGAAGGCGGGCCTGGTCTGGAGCAGCGCCCCGTCCTCGGCCCTGATCGCCAGGTCGGTACAGTCGGCGGTAAGGCCGGTGGCAAGCATGGTGGCGAGCCGGGGAATGAAAGAACGCCCGATCGCGGTGGCACCGGCCAGAACGATCTCCGGCCGATGCTCCCGAACCAGGTCCTCGAAAACATTGGCATAGGCATCGTCGGTAAAATGAGCCAGGGCGGGATCATCCACCCGGTAGACCTGATCCGCCCCGTGGGCGATCAGCGCTTCGGCCGAATCACCAAGCGCCGAGCCAAGCAGCACCGCCGACAGCGGCACCCCGAGCTGATCGGCAAGTTTACGGCCGGCCCCCAGCAATTCAAAGGCGACCGGGGCAATCCTGCCATCGCGATACTCGGCGTAAATCCAGACCCCGGCCCAGCCCTTAAGCTCGTCCGGCACATTTTTTTCAACCTTATCGATGGAAAGCGCCCCGACCTCGCAGGCATCGACACAGCTGCCGCAAAGGGTGCAGGTTTCGCCGACCACGGCCACGCCATCTTCAACCTTGATTGCGCCAAATGTGCAGGTATCCTCACAAAGCCCGCACCCGATACATGCTTCCACGTCTATCTTCAGCATCAGAACTTATCCATTTTCCAAGACCGGTACAAGAGCGGTCTTTTTTTCTCTTACCTAAATCCGTGACGGCTTAGGAGAACTTCAATTTATCGGTGTTGCGTAAAATATCGATTTTGCAATGATTCTCGTCTCGAGTCACCCGCCGCCTTGGAGGGCGGCCGAGAACGGATTCAGGTCATGGCGATTTAAAGCAGTTCGCCAAGCTTGACCAGCAACTGGTCCACCATTTCATCGGTTGTGCCGACCAGCATGCATTTATCCGCGGAAAACCGGGGCGAGAAGACCTTGACCACCTGGGTGTTCGAGCCCTGCAAACCGAGGGATTCCGGAGCGGCTCCGATATCGGCCGCCGAGAGCACGGTGGCCTGCATCTTCTTGGCCTTCATCTTCCCCTTCAGGGAAGGCACCCGAGGCTCGTTGATCTCCTTGACCACCGTCATCAGGGCGGGCATCTCCATTTCGATCTCGTCATAGCCGTCATCCATCAAACGCTCCAGACGGATGGTGCCGTCGACGCATTCGGTGATCTTACGGGCATAGGCCACATAGGGGATGTCAAGGCGCTGAGCCAGTCCCGGCCCGACCTGGGCGGTATCGCCGTCGATCGCCTGCTTGCCGCAGATGATCAGATCGAACTCGCCAAGCTTCTCTACCGCCTTGGCAAGGGTATAGGAAGTGGCCCAGGTATCGGCGCCCGCAAAGGCGCGGTCGGAAACGAGCACGCCGTGGTCGGCTCCGCAGGCAACGGCGTCGCGGAGAGTCTCCTCGGCCTGGGGCGGTCCCATGGTTATGGCGGTGACGGTGCCGCCGTACTGTTCCTTCAAGACCACAGCCGCCTCGAGGGCATGGCGGTCAAAGGGATTCATGATACTCTCAACCCCTTCCCGGGAAAGGGTGTTGGTCTTTGGATCGAGCCGGACATCCTTGGCATCCGGCACCTGTTTTACGCATACGATAATCTTCATTTGCTTCTCGAATATTCTTTATTAAGGGCTTGACCTATGACGTTACGCTGAATCTGGTTAGTCCCTTCATAGATCTGGAGAATCTTGGCATCGCGCATCATCTTCTCAACCGGATATTCGCGCATATAACCGTGGCCGGCCAGGACCTGGACCGAGTCGGTGGTCACTTTCATGGCCATATCGGTGGCCATGACCTTGCACATTGAAGACTCCTTGGAGATCTCCTTGGCGCCGGAGTCGATATGGCGGGCCGTCCCATAGACCAGGGCCCGGGCGGCCTCGACCTGAATGGCCATGTCGGCCAGGATATGCTGTACGGCCTGGAAAGAGATGACCGGCTTGCCGAACTGGACTCGCTGCTTGGCGTAGAGGACCGCCTCGTCGAGAGCGGCCTGGCCGAGACCGACACCCAGAGAGGCGATGCCGGGCCGGGAAAGATCCAGGGTTTTCATCACCGTGAAAAAGCCGGTCCCCCGGCGCCCGATCAAACGTTCCTTGGGAATCCGACAGTCCTTGAAAATCAACTCCCGGGTTGAAGAAGCCCTGATTCCCAGCTTCTTTTCCTTGACGCCGTAGGAAAAACCGGGATCGCCGTCCTCAATCACGAACATGCTGGCCCCGCGCGGTCCCTTGTCGCGGTCGGTTATGGCAATTATCGAATATATCTTGGCATCGCCGGCGTTGGTGATCCACTGCTTGGTGCCGTTTATAACCCACTCCTCGCCGTCCAGCACCGCCGTGGTCTGAATACCTGAGGCATCGCTGCCGGCATTGGCCTCGGTAAGCCCGAAAGCGGCCAGTTTTGCGCCGCTGGCGATCTCGGGCATATATTTGTCCTTCAGCTCATCGCTGCCGGAAACCAGAATCGGATAAGCGCCGAGGGCGCTGGCCGCGAAGCTTGTGGCAATCCCCACGCACCCCTTGGAAAATTCCTCAAGGGCCAGAACCATTTCAAAACTGCCGCCGCCGAAGCCGCCGTATTCCTCGGGGATGTATAGTCCGAAAAGATCAGCCTTGGCAACATCACGGAGGATCTCGGTGGGGAACTCTTCTTTTTCGTCAAGTTCGGCCCGTTGCGGAATAATCTTTTCCGCCGTGATCTGACGGGCCACGTCAACGATCATCTGCTGCTCTTCGGATAAAAAATAATTCACGATGCTCCCCTTATTATTTATTAAATTTCAAAAGTCATTTTCGAGGGAGGGGGGACTGGAACATTTGCGCCAACTACCACCTGATGATCTCCGCTCCCCAGGTGAAACCGCCGCCAAAGGCGCAAGTCAGGATCAGATCACCTTTCTTGAGCAGGCCCTGGCGATTCGCTTCATCAAAAGCTATAGGCACAGTTGCCGCCGATGTATTACCATACTTATGGATATTTATGAATATTTTTTCCTTGGGAACGCCAATCCGTTCGCCGAGATTATGCAGGATCCGGATATTGGCCTGATGGGGCAGAATCCAATCGATTTCGGGTCCGGTGAGCCCGGCCTCTTCGAGAACCTTGTCGATCGAGTCCTCCATGGCCAGCACCGCGTTTTTGAAAACCTCCCGGCCTGACATTTTTATATAGGAGCCGTTGTCGTCCCGGGGAAAGCCCAGCCGGGCCGGATCGAAATCTTCCGCCTTAGCGGGCTCCGTCTTCTCATATGGGTTCCTGATATGTGGATTCATGCTCGGAGCGGCGTTCATATAGAGGAGATCGCCCAGCCTGCCATCCGAGAAAAGCCTGGTGGCCAGCACGCCCCTGCCGGTATCGTCGCCGCCGATCACCGCGGCGCCGGCGCCGTCACCGAACAACACACAGGTGTTACGGTCTTGCCAGTTGACCCTGGCCGAAAGATTTTCGGCGCCGATAACCAGAATCTTCCTGTCCGGATAGGCCTTGACCATATTGTCGGCCAGTTCAAGACCGTAAATAAAAGCGGTGCAGGCCGCCGAGATATCAAAGGCAAAGGCGTTGACCGCACCGATCTCCTTCTGGACCAGACAGGCACAGGAGGGCATGGTCGTCTCGGAGGTCATGGTCCCGACGATGATCGTGGCGATGTCCTCGGCCGCGACCCCGGCCATGGCCATGGCCCGCCGGGCCGCCTCGGCGGCGATTTTCGAGGTCTCCTCCCCCGGTCCGGCTATGCGCCGGCTGGCGATGCCCGTCCGGGCGGTGATCCACTCATCCGAAGTGTCCACCAGTTTTTCCAATTGATCATTGGTCAGTTGATATTCGGGCAAGCAGGAACCGGTTCCCTCAATTACGCCTCTGATCATCAGGGGGCTCCCGCCTCAATATGGTCATGGTCCGAAGAGTCGTTATCCCCGGCATCGCCTGATTCCGCGACAAGCTCCATGATCCGGTCGTTAACCCTGTTATGAACGGTCTCGGCCGCCACGAAAATGGCGTTTTTTATCGCCACCGCGCTGGAGCGGCCATGGCAGATAATCCCGGTTCCCTTGAGCCCCAGAAGCGGCGCCCCGCCGTACTCGGCATAGTCTATTCTTTTCTTGAATCGGGCAAAGGCGCCCCGGGAAAGCAGATAACCGAGCTTGGCGAGCAGACTGTTGTTGATCTCGTCACGCAGCATGATAGTCATGGCCTCGGCAAGCCCTTCGCTGATCTTCAGCGAAACGTTACCGACGAAACCGTCGCAGACTATAACATCGACATCACCCTTGAAAGTGCTGCTGGCCTCGATATTACCCACATAATTCAGGGTACTTTCCCGAAAGAGCTGATCGGTTTTTCGCACCAGGGAATTGCCCTTGCCCTGCTCCTCGCCGATGCTGAGCACCCCCACCCGGGGACGATCATTACCGATGATCCCCTCCGAAAAGGCGGCGGCCATCAGGCCGAACTGGAAGAGATGGGTGGGACGGCAGTCTACATTGGCGCCCACATCCATCATGACCACGGGTTTTTTCAGAGTCGGGAAGATGCTGGCGATACCGGGTCTGGCGATTTTTTTCAGACGGCCCAGAGAGCGGACCGCGGCAGCCATGGTGGCGCCGGAGTTGCCGGCGCTGACCACTGCGTCCACTTCACCGCTCCTGAACCTCTCGAAGGCGACCACGATCGATGAATCGCGTTTACGCCGGATCGCCTCGATGGGAGACTCGTCCATGCCGACCACTTCAGTGGTTGGAACGATTTCGATCCGGCCCGCATCGCGGGCGCTGCCGTGACCTTTCAGACCGGCGGCAAGTTTTTTTTCATCACCGAAGAGGATGACGTCCAGATCCCCTTCGGAAACGGCCTGGACGGCGCCGGCGACAAGGTCTTCCGGCCCCCGGTCCCCCCCCATGCAATCAAGGGCAATTCGCACTTAACCTATTCCAGGTAATCTTCGTCGAGACTGACCACCTTCCGCCCCTTATAGGAACCGCAGCTGGAACAGAGGCGATGGGGCAGTTTGGGTTCACCACATTCCGAACAACTGGAAACGGTCGGGCCGGTCAAGGCGTCATGGGAACGGCGAAGTCTGGTTCGGGAATGGGATTGTCTTCTTTTCGGTAAAGCCATTTTTTTTCTCCATTAACGTAGAAACCGTCAGGGTTCCCACGCATATTCATATCCGCATATTTATAAAGGTAATCAGCCGCCGGCGCAAAGAGAATCCGGCTATGCCGCTATTTTTTTTGTTTGTCCAGAAGCCGGCCGAGAACGTTGAAAGGTGAATCAACGGCGCCGCCTCCGCAATCACATCTTTTTACATTGAGATCTTCCCCGCATTCGGGGCAGAGCCCCAAACAATCAGTCCGGCAAAGTTTTTTCTGGGGAACGGCCAGAAGCACCTGCTGGGCCAATGTATTACCGAGATCGATGACGGGTTCTTCGAGGAAGACCACATCCGTCTCATCGCTGTCGCACTGATGCTCGCGAACCTGAAGGGCGGGGTCTTCGCCGCTGAGATCGAAAACAACCTGAAAATCCGGATCCCGGGGCAACTCAAACTTCTCGAGACATCTGTCACAGACGAGAAGCATAACCAGCTTAATCGAGCCGGTAACGAATACCTTCTCATCACGGCGTTTCAGAAAAAGTTCGGCCCGGACCTCCCCTTGATGGGGAACCTCCCGCCGGGGAAACCAGGACATATCGGTAACGTTTACCGCCAGTCCCTCTTCAGGAATTTCAGCTGCCTTCAGCAGCAACATCGGCTCTCCTCCCAAAGAGATAAAACCCGCATATAAACCGCGTGATTATAAGTTATTATCTTTAGTTGTCAAGCGATTTGACAAGGAGGGCGACAGCAATAATCATCGCAAAACAGGAAGAAAAACCGTATCACTGCCAATTACCATCGACCCTGCCTGATGTAAGTGATCCCGAGGGAACACCGCAACCATATAACCAGGGCTCCCGCCATCCCTGAATTGGCCGCCCACCGCTCATAATGGTGAACCAGTTCTTCCAGTCCGAGCCCATTAAAGACCAGGGCCATGGGCTGGCCCAGCAACAACAAAAAGATCAGAACGCCACCCACCAGGCTGGCGAAGAAGGTAAAAAAAACGGTCCACAGAGCTCCGATCCTGTTCCGGATCCCCCGAAAAAAACCGGGCAGACTCTTGTCAAGCAAAACCAGGATGACGACGGCCGGCAAGGCGATCGGCAGGGAGGCGACCGCGACCCATGGCGAACCCCCATACACCGCCACAAAAAAGATGGTCATCAGGCCGACAAGCCCAATCCCCAAGAGCACTTCGGGGTAAGTTGCCCCGAGCCGCCGGTAAAGGCGCCTCCGCACAGGGTGGTCTGGTTTCCGAATGGCCGCAACCCGGGGCGAGTGACGAGATCGCTTATCTTTGGCGCGACGATGCATTGAAATGTCGATGCCTTTATTTCAGGATATACGCCATCGGGTCAGAAACGGCTAGAGCAGCGCCGAAAGACGATCATATGCCCGTCTCTGCCTCAGGCTCAACACATGAATGACCCGCTTCAACAACTTGAAACCGAGGATTGGCTTTTCAACAACGATCCTCTCGAGGTCATCACAGGATAAAATCAGTAAACCGGCATCTTCCATGGCGGAGACGGTGGCGGTCCTGAGACCACGATCGACCGCCGAGATCTCGCCGACCATGGCGCCGCGATCCAGAATGGCGATCAGGGTAAAACGCCCGGGGAAACTGGTCTCTTTCTTGACCGCCAGTTTTCCGTCCAGCACGAAGCCCATGAAATCACCCTGTTCGCCGTCATTCATCAGGACTTCACCCTTGCCCCATTTCTTATAGCGCAGATAAGGACAGAGTTCGTTTATCTCATCGTCATCCAGAAACTTAAGAACCCGGTTCAGGGTATCCCGTTCTATATCGCAAACTGTTTTGCCCGTTTCAACCATTAGTTTCCCGCTGCGCTTCGTTACTCTCGATCTTTTCCCGCATCCGCTTAATCAGCCCGGCGAAATCCTCATTACCTAGAATCCGCCCGAACTCGGCCCGGTAGTTTCTGACCAGGCTCACCCCTTCGATGATCACATCGTAGACGAACCATTCATCACCTTTTTTAACAAGGCTGTAATTAATCGGGATGGCTTGGTTGTTTTTAAGAATATTGGTGTACACCCTGGCCCGATCGAGACTGTTAGGGCTGAAGATCTCCTTGGCGTATTCGACTTTTTCGTCGGAATAGGCATCAATCCGGCCGACATAGGTGTTTTTCAACAACTCCGCAAAAAGATGCTGAAAATCCTTCTTTTCTTCATCGGTCCGACTTTGCCAGTTCTTGCCCAAAGTCCTTTGCGACATCTCGGCAAAATCGAAACGCTGCTGAACGAGGCCCATAATTCGTTCTCTTCTTTCTTCCCGCTGCTCCGGAGCGCTTAGCTCCTTGTCCTGCATGACATTCAGGATCGTCTCTACGGTTTCCCTGAGCTGTTCAAGTGGGGTGACGGAAGCGGCAAAAGTCGGTGCCGAGAGAATAAGGAGGAGCAGCAGGGCCGGCAACATGCTGACTCGCATATTTCCGGCGATCGATTTCCCTTCGGTCGGCGTCTTGATACTGTTCGTCTTGTTATTCATTCATTTTCCTATCTTGTTGCGGCGTCTTAAAAAATAGGAATCCCGCATGGCGCTGTAAGGATCAAAAGACGCCTTCTTGAAATCTTCATAATCGCCAATTCTCAGCGAAGTGGAGTTGATCGTCTCAACGGTTTTCAGGGCATACACTTCATCAGTCTCACCGTTCATGCCAAGGTAAGAGACCGGGTTAAGAAAGTAATCCCCGCCAATCCCCAGAGTATCCCTGACATTCGAAGGCCCCAACACGGGCCAGTAGAGATAAATCCCCTCCCCTACTCCATAGGTGCCAAGGGTCTGGCCGAAATCCTCTTCGCTGGGCTCCAGATCAAACCAGTTCCGGGCCGGATCCCAGAGCCCGGCCACTCCCACGGTGGTATTGATCATGAATCTGGTCATCTCGGTTCCTCCCTGCATGACCTTGCCCTGCAGAACATTGTTGACCAGCCGGACCGGAGTCTTCAAGTTATAAAAAAAATTGACGACTGTAATTCGGACCGGTTTCGGAACCGCAAAACCATAGGTACGGCTCAGGGGCTTCAGGACCCAGAAATAAAGTTTATCATTGAACTGGAAAAAAAGCCGGTTTACCGGCTCCAGGGGATCGGCAATCTGGGGAGCCGCTTCCTCCACCGACCATTCGTCTTCAAAATATTGCTCTGGCTCCTCGCCGGCATCGCGGGAAAAGGCCTCCGGACCCGGATCCTCGCCATTTCCGGAAACCGCGCCGGACAATCCGGGCGATCCGAGGACCATGAGAAAAAGCAGCATGGAAAGGAAAAAAGAGTTCATCGCCGCTTAAAGATCGCCAAAGATATATTTACCGACCAGCTCCTCGATATCGATTGCCGACTCGGTTTCTTCTAAAAAATCGCCGTCCCCGAGGGCTTGGTCCGAGCCGCCCTGGATAATCTTGATATATTTATCGCCGATGATCCCCTTGGTCCTGATCGAGGCGACGGCGTCTTCATAAATTACAATCTCCTTGGGAAGCTTCATGTAAACCCGGGCACGGTCGTCGTCATTCAGAATGACCTTGTCGACCTTGCCGACATTGACTCCGGCAATTTCCAGAAGCGCACCCTCCTTAAGGGCGGCGACGTTATCGAAGTCTGCCATCAGCGTGTAATTCTTTTCACCGGTAAAGACAGATACCTCGCCGAGTTGCAGAGCCAGATAGACAAAGCAGAAAAAACCGACAATCAAAAAGAGGCCGACCACAAATTCCGGATTAAATTTTTTCATAACATTTTCACTTTTCATTTTTCCGGCCGTAGACCGGAGGTAACCAATCAGAGGCCGGGGCCGATTTCAGCACCGGAACCCGTGTCCGTAAGCATTCCCGAGTGCCAGTCTCGACCAGGGGAAACATCGGCCGGTGCGGCGCACCCTGGTGGTGATCGAACCGGCCGATAACAGGTGAGCGGCCGGCGGCGCGGGACTCCGGAGCAGATTCGGGGCTCCGCTCTCGCCTGTGCCCGGAGCTATTCCATATCACTGCTATGATAAAGATGGCCCATGGTGGCCTTCACAAAAGACTGAATCTCCGGAATTTCAGACAACTGGATCTCCTCGGGCCGATCGAATGAAACCAGCTTGCCGCCGTTCAGGACCACGACCTGATCGGCCAGATTAAAAACCTTCGGGATATCGTGACTGACGATAACCGCCGTATATTTGAATTTGCGCTGGGTTTCGAAAAAGAGCTGATAAATCTCCAGGGTTTTTTCCGGATCCAGTCCGGTGGTCGGTTCGTCAAAAAGCATAATCTCGGGCTGTAGCTGCAAAGCCCTGGCCAGACCAACCCGCTTTTTCATGCCGCCGCTCAGCTGGGCCGGAAATTTTTCATCATGTCCGACCAGGCCGAGCTGCAAAAGGGTATTGACAACCTGTTCCCGGATTTGATCCCGGTTCAGCCTGGTTCTCTCCCGCAGCGGCAAGGCAACATTATCAAAAACATTCAAGGAATCAAGCAGGGCCGAACCCTGGAACAAAACGCCGAATACCGACCTGATCTCGTTCAACCCCCGGCGGCCCATGGCGGCAACGTCTTGCCCCTTGACCAGAATCGTCCCGGAATCCGGTTTGAGCAGCCCGAGGATCAGTTTCAGGGTAACGCTCTTACCCTGGCCGCTGCCACCGGCGATAACCGTGGTCCTGCCCGGAAGTATTTCCAGATTAACATGGTCAAGTATCCGTTGCGAGCCGAAATCCTTGACCACATCCACCAATTGAATAATCGGCTCACTCATAGCAGCATCGCGGTCAGGATATAGTCCCAGATCAGGATCGAAATGGACGAGAGCACCACGGCCTGGGTGGTCACCCGACTGACCCCTTCGGCCCCGTAGCCGGCCCCCTCGATCTTGTCGACAAAATAGCCGCGCCCGGTGCAGATCCAGACAATCAGGACCGCGAAAACCAGGGACTTGATGATTCCCATGCTGATATCTTCATTGACCACACTCGATTCCATGCCGCTGAAAAAGGCGCCGGGATTTACTCCGAGCATCTTGACTCCGGCCAGATAACCGCCGAAGATGCCGACCACGTTGAAAATCATGGTCAACAGGGGAACTGAAATCAGGATGGCGATGAATTTGGGGGTGATCAGATAGCGAAAAGGATCGATGGCCATGCATTCGAGGGCATCGATCTGTTCACTGTTCCGCATGATGCCGATTTCGGCGCACATCGCCGAACCGGCCCGGCCGGTTACCATAAGGGCGGTAAGCACCGGACCCATTTCACGCAGCAGGGAAAGGGAGACCGCCGAACCAAGCATCCCCTCGGAACCAAATTTGCGGAGAGTATAGTAGCCCTGCAAGCCGAGAACCATGCCGGTAAAGACCGCCGTAAAAAAAATCACCCCGAAGGAATTGGCCCCGATCTCACGGATCTGCCCGACCACGGCCCGAAAACGAAACGGACGTTTAAAGATGCCTAACAGAGATCTAAACATGAAAATCCCCATTCGGCCCAGATCGTTTAAATGATAAAGGGCCCTGCCCCCCAGATTTTCTATGAATTTAAAAATCATTTCAAGTCTAAAAGGTTAAACGCAATTTCGCGGCGATAAGCCGATTACCCTTGTAAACTATCGCGCCGCGGACCCTAAAAAAATAATGAGTACAGCCCGGCATCAGCGTTTTAATGCCAGTGGATGCAATGCCCGGAAGAGGTCTCCCGCGACACAAGGGCTTGCGAACAGGCGATGCCGGGGAAGGTAAGCGACCGGCGGAAGACTCCTGGGCGGACGTGATTGTTTTCGAATCATTGTACTTACATGCTGCAAGCAAACCGTGTCAAGATAAATGCCCGTTATTTTCCCGGAAGCCAGGCAGGGGTTCCAAACCGGATATACATGGCAGTGGCCGCGAAGAAAGGGCCCTGGCCATGAAAGGCGGGGAAGAGCAGGCCGATCTCCACCGGCAAACCATGGGTCGTCCGTGGTCCCGGAGATCGACCTGCCGTTATCGATCAAATCTTAGCCGCCGGGGCGAATGACTTCGACCAGGGTTGCGTTGAAGGAACCGACCACGACCTTGCTTTCCATCTTCACCAGGAGACGGCGATCATCATCGGTAATCCACAGTTTCAGCTTTGAGTCACTGCTTTTCTCGAAGACCCCCCGGGCGTCCTTAAGATCGGGCTCAACCAGGAAGGTATTATATTCCGTCCCCTCGATCACCACGGTTTCGCGTTTGACCACTCGGGCCATCCCGTCCACAAGCTTTTTCCCGTCGGTCACCGGTCTGACAATTACGGAATTCTTCGCCAGTTGCCTGGTTCTTATATAATAGAGTGAGGCCAGCGGATCCAGGGTGTCGGCATCGATTTTTATGGGCTCCAGGGCTTCACCCCTGTTTGAATATACGGCGGTGCGGGAAGCCTGGTTAAAGCGGACCACGACGTCCCGCTTGATGGAGCCCTCGCGCTGCTTTTTGTTATAGAGCAGCGAATTGGCCAGGGCAAGGTCGGTAAAAGATTCTATTCGGTCACGCACCTTGTAGAACACGTCAATGAATTCGGTGGTATGAGCCGACATCCTGAAGTGCCAGACCCTTTCGCCGTTAACCTCGGTAAACGGCAGCACTTCCAATTCGGCCTCGCCCGCCGTAAATATCCCCCAGCGCAACTTGTAGATCAATTTCTCCCCCGGTTGAAATGGAAAGTCAACCGGTAAGGAATCTCCAGCCAAGCCTGCGCTGACCCCGATACAGAGAAACCAAAACGCAACCAGCGCCCAGATTGGCAAAATGGTTTTTTTCAAAAAAATTCGCATAATTATTCAGGATCCCAGATGATGGCAAAAGGCCAAACCACAATCACTTTTGAAATTAATGGCGTAAACCAGGATGAAGCATACAGGGTCACCACTCGAACGCGATTGATGATAATACCAAATATTCACCCTGAACACCACGCCGTTTCAGCCCATGTAACACAAATATCCACTGGCTGTCATTTACTCTTATTCCCCCGGAATATATCTGAAGAAACTGGAGAACTATGATTGCGCAAGAAAGGGGGAAAGATCCGTCATTTCGAACAATTGCGAGAAATTCTGTTCTGCAAGCCGCCCTTTGATAAACCCGGCACGGATCCAGCCGTGGGCGCGGCTCCACCCGCAATCGCCCAGGGCTCTTGAAACGATTTACCATGATCGCGGCTGAAGCCTCCCGCACCGAACCTGGGGAGTCGGGCGCAACTTCCGGGTCAGGGCGAAGAGGTGGTCACGACTGCACCCATAAACTGCAAATGAAGTTATTCTGCGGAAGGGGTAACGGCTGCCTAAGGAGAGCTCTGAATCTAGAAAGAAGAAAGCCCTGCCATCGGGGGGTAGAGAGAGGGAGAGAGGAGGTGCCGATGGCAGGGCCCAGAAGTGAGATACTTACTGACCACAACAATACAACTACCACAGCGTGGTTGTCAATAAAAAGAAACGAAACTTAATAAAATCTAGTTTTAATACAATTTTTCAGTTAGATAGACCCACACAACCCTGCCGACATGTATTTTCAGTCATCGGCATAAAGCGGACGACCGCATCGATGATATTATCCGTCCTGAAATGAAGACTTTGTTCGCGATTGAACAATGCGAACAAATCGGCAAAGACCTACAGGAGCTATTTCAAAATTATTTAGGGGCCGTTAAGAAATAACCTGAACTTTTTATCCATTTCTTTACGGCCCCTTATGC
>JBHEOZ010000119.1:0-6249 GCA_046260555.1 Desulfurivibrionaceae bacterium | reverse complement strand
TCATTTTCCCCGCGCCGGTTTTGCCGAAACCACCTTCGAACAACATGGCCGGAAAGGCGATGATATCGTAGACGTTGATCAGGACAGACCCGAGATAATAGCAGATGTTGCCGATCAGGCGCAGGGTGAAGGCGAACACTCTCAAGGAAAATTCGCAGGCATAACCGAGCACCGCTCTTGAGGAGTGGATGAAAGACTCCAGGGGGATAATCGCGAAAGCCAGCACGAAGGGCAGGATAAAGCCCATGATCATCTGAGCGATTGTCGCAACAACGCTGTGGGAGACCCCGGCCATTACTTCGCCACCGAGCAGGGCCTGGGAAAAAGCCTCGTTTCGGGCCGCGATAATATCACGGATATAAGCGAGGGAACTCTCGACTCCAGCGAAAGTCAGTAATCCGCCATCAAGGCCATGCCGAGAAAGGTCTCCAGCAGGATAACCACCAGGGCGGCCAGTTCGGAAATCTTGAAACCGCCGACATTTCCGGCCCCGCCGACAATATCGGACATGGGCAGCTCGATTAACCGGAAGTTAACAAAAATCCCGCCAATGGCAACCAGCAGCCAGAAACCGGAAATGAAAAACTGGGTCATCGACGAAGAATGAAGCTTAGCGACCGCCTTGTCGGTGCCTTTCCGGATATCCTCATAATCCTGCATCTTCCGGTCAATGAATTTGGCCCTCTCCTCAAGGCCGGTCATCGTTCCGCCAACCGTCTTCATGTTCTTGGCAATACTGCGCCAATGCGGCATCATTTTACCCAGAATCGCGTGCCGTTCGCTGGTACTTTTCCAATAGGCATCCATCGCCTTTTTCTGCTGATTGATAATTGTTTTGTGGATGTCCTTGAGAATATCCGCGACCATGCCGTTATCCCCCTTGGCGGAAAGCTTGGCAACCGCTTCAACCGCATTGACCCAGACCGGAGGGGTGGGGGGCACTTCTTCGCTTTCGCTGTAGCTGTAGTCGATCTTTTCAATCTCTTCCGACAGTTTGCGGTTCATGGCCGGATACGCCTGCAAGTCTCTTTCGACCACCTTTTCAACGCGATGGAATTCCCTTTCAACTTCCCGCTCGACAGCGTCCATCCCACCGGCCAGGAGTACTTCCCGGTTCCTGGCAGTAATTCTCTGCTCAGCGCGCATCACCGAAAAAGCAGCCAACCGGAGACTATTACGGATTATCCTGCAGAAGCCTCTGATGCTTTTATGCGCGTGCCTCCTGATCACGGTGAAAACCACGATTAACACCAACGCCAAAAGCAAAATTGAAATAAATTGATTGTCGGGAACGATATTAAAGATTGGTGTAGACACGGCGACCTCCATTTGCTTTAACTTCTGAACAAATAACGACCGGAGGGAACTACCGCATCACAGACCGGAGTAAAGGCAAAAAAGTCCGGCTTACAAAAAAGACGTCACGGATTCCCCCATCCCCTTTAGCAGAGATAGTTAAATCTTTTTCTCTCTGCCTGTCAAACCTTATAATTTCGCGAAAAGTTTCGGAAATGGCTAAGCGAAAAGTGAGGAAGTGCCCTCCTCAAGGGAGGTTGAATAGAACCCTTCGGGGTGCCAGGAATAGGGTGCTCCCCACTGCTTTCCGGAGACACCGATTACCTAACCCGTAGGGGTTTCCCGGTAGATCCTTCTTATCCGTGGGATATTTTTCATAAAAAGATCGACCAGGTCCGGATCAAAATATTTTCCCCGCAGATCCCAGACTTCCTCCACCGCCTCCTCGAAGGACCAGGCCTTTTTGTACGGTCGTTCCGAAGCCAGGGCATCGAAGACATCGCATATCGAGGTAATCCGGCTGGCCAGCGGAATCTGCCGGCTGGCCAGCCCCTGCGGATAGCCGGACCCATCCCACCTTTCGTGATGGTTAAGGGCAATGGACTGGGCCACCTTTAAAAGGGTGGATTTACCCTTGCTAAGCAGATCCGAGCCCACCCGACAATGGGTTTTTATAATCTCGAATTCATCATGGGAAAGCGGTCCCTGTTTCTGCAGAATCGCATCGGCTATTCCTATCTTGCCGACATCGTGCATGGGCACGGCATGGAATATGATTTTAAGGGCTCCTTTACTCAAGCCGAATGAGTTGCCGAGGACCGCGCAATACCGACTTAACCTTTTTATGTGGGCGCCGGTGCTGCCGTCCCGGAAGGCGGTAGCCTGGGTGAGGCGGGCCAGGACATCCAGATGGGCCTTGGTCAGCTCCCTGGACCGTTCTTCCACCAATGATTCCAGATTTACCTTGTGGAATTCCAGTTCGTGCTGAACCTCGAAAAGGGTCTCCTCCAGCTGCATCTCCTTGGTGACATCGATCAGGGTCCCGTAAGAAAGCACGACCCGGTCCCGGTCGTGGATTTCGATTCTGGCTAGATCCTTGAGCCACAAGGGGCGGCCGTTTGCGTAGAACTTATAAACCGCGTCAATGCCGCCGCCCCGCTCGGCCATGCGCCGCATCACTTTACGCAATCGGGTGATCTGTTCCTTATCCCGAATAATTTTGTCGATTCCGGGAGGTTTCTCCTGGATCCGGTACAAACAACGGCTGAGGATATTGTCCCGCAGCGCCCCCGCCACTTCAGTGCTCCGGAATCCGAGCAATTCGCGCAACCTGGTACCGGCGTATTCATACCAGATATCACCACCCTCAGGAAGCCAGGCGGCAATATAAGGGATTATCGGAGAGCCGGCCCCCTCAAGGGCCTTAAAGTGGGCAATGGAGGAAAGGAGACTTTCTTTGAGCCCGGAGCTATAGGGTCCGGAAAGAATTTTTCCGTCATACGTTTCCCGGCTGTGGTGCCGGGAAGGTGTATTTTCAGACATCTTTTGCACAATTGGGCCAGAATTCCATTTTTAAACTCCCGGCTATTTTTACTTCCGGCTGGAACCCCTCCGGAAAAACAGCTGCCCAAGCATAATTAATTTATTCATTTTAGAACATTTGAAGGGGAACGTTCAACAGATATCATCAGAGAGGAGAAAAGGGGGCGGGATAGTTAAGCAAAAAGTAGGAAAAGCAAATATTTCTGTCTTATTCAAAGCGACAGGCGCCACCAGGATCATTCAAGGCGGTTACAGATCGAGAAAAGTGGTGTCGGTATTCAATACCTCGCAGCCCCGCTCGGTGACCGCCACCATATTCTCCAGCCGAACCCCGCCCCAGCCGGGGAGGTAGATGCCCGGTTCGACCGTCACCACCATTCCGGCTTTTAATTTCCTTTTATAGCGACGGCTCAGGCCCGGCCCCTCGTGAACCGCCAGCCCGACCCCGTGGCCAAGCCCGTGCCCAAATCTTTTCCCGTAACCGGCCCCGGCGATAATCCGCCGGGCCGCCCGGTCGACCTCAGCCCCGGTCACTCCGGGCCGGATCGTTTTGATCCCGGCCAGCTGGGCCCCGCGGACCAGGCGGAAGATATCTTTGGTGGTTTGGTCCATTTCGCCAAGCACCACGGTCCGGGTCATATCCGAACAATATCCATCGAGGACCAGCCCCATATCCATCACGATCGGCTCGCCTTTCCGCAGAGGTCGTTCGGAGGGAACGGCATGGGGCTTGGCGCCGTTGGGGCCGCCGGCGACGATGGTTTCGAAAGCGGGAGCATCGGCGCCCTTCTCTCGCATCAGGGTCTCGATCCGGATTGCCACCTGCCGCTCGCTGATCCCGGCCCGCAGGGTCCGGAAGACCTCCTGAAAGACCTGCTCGTTCAAGAGAACCGCCGCCCTGATCTTTTCAATCTCGACCGGACTCTTGCAGAGCCGCAGCCTTTCGACCAGCCCGGTGGCGGGCACCGGTTCGATGTCGAGCTTTTTGACCAGATTTTCCAGCTTGGCGGCGGTCTGATGTAAAAAATAATGGCTTTCGAAGGCCAGCCTTTTGATGCCTGTTCCGGCCAGAATTTTTCCCAGAAGATCGAGCAGACCACGCTTATAGACCAGAACCTCAAAACCGGGCGCCTCCGCCTCGGCCTCCAGCTGATAGCGAAAATCGGTCATCAGAAGCGGCCGGCCGCGCCTGGGGATCAGCAGGGCGCCGGAACTTTCGCTAATATTCATGTCCCCGGCCCTGAAGCCGCTCAGATAACGCCGATTCTGGGGCTGGGTGACCAGCAGCGCGTCAAGCCCGCGGTTCCGCAATTTTTTCTTCAAGCGGCCGAGACGATCCATAAAGTCAGTCATCTTTACCGTAAAATTTGACATTGACGGTCATCCCCCGCTCATAACAGCGCTTGCGCAGTTCGGCCAGCAGCTCGAAAGAGTCGTCCGGGCCGGCCTCGATCAGATTATCCGCCCCCGGGGTCAGGGAAAAGGCGGCAAGCCAATCCCGCATGATCTTCCCAGCCTGGTCACCGGGCGGTTCCAGGAGAATTTCGAACCGCATCAAACCAGCGAGGTCAGGATCTTGACGACCATCTGCTTGTGCTGCTCGACCGCCTTGCCATACTGACCGTTCAGGTCGTCCATAACCCGCTGCCACTCTTCCTGGTATTTGGGATGCTGGGAAGGCTCCAGCTTCATCGCCCTCCCGGTCTTCTGGGCCATGGCCGCCTCCAGCTGCGGCATCTGTTGGGCGAAATTGGCGTCAAGCTGCTCCTTGAGCTGCTGGCGATGCTGGCGGTACTGGTCGAGAATCTTGGTCAGATCGCCGAAGATCGCCAGCAGATCCGGATGGTTGCGACCCACCTGAACCAGGCCGTTCATGGCCTGCCCGGCATTGTCGAGCTGTTCATCTTCCCGGGGCAGGGTGATATTTCGCAGCAATCCTTCGGCCACGCCCTTGATGAAATTGCCTCTCGCCTCAGGCCGGCACCGTTCGAGGGCGGCAGCCAGATCGCTCTCTTCTTCCCGCATGAAGGCGGCCGCGGCCCGCATCCCTTCCTTGACCTCATCTTCGCCCTGCAGGTCGGAGCCACTCTGCTCAGCCTCCAGCCGGGCCGCCCTTTCCATCACCATTTCCATCGTACTTCTGATCTCAGCCATAATCGTTCCTGTAGGTTTTAAAACTTTTTCATTAAAAAATAACGGCAAGTTCATCCCGGGCCGGTTGAACACGCGGCCCGTTTGAGCTCAGCGGGGAAAGGCCGCCGGAATCCCGCCGTCAACCGGCAAGGTGGCGCCGGTGGTCGGGGTCTGTCCGGAGGCGAAAAAGACCACCGCCCGGCCGACATCGTCGGCGCTGACCGTGGCCTTCAGCAGGTTGCGCTGCCGGTAATATTCCTTGAGGCCTTCGGGATCGAGGTTGCGCGACTTCATCCGCTCCGGGCCCACCACATCCCAGAGCCCCGACGATACGCCCTCGTCGTCGAAAATGGCATCGGCATTAATCATATTGACCCGGACCCCGATCTCGGCCAGTTCAAGGGCGGCAATTTTGCCCAGCTGATGGGCGCCGGCCTTGGAGGAGCTGTAGGCGCCGAAGGCCGCGCCGGGATCAAAGACATTCTTGGAGCTGTTGATGACGATGTTGCCGCCCATGCCCTGCCGGCGAAAGATCGGGGTCGCCGCCTTGATCACCTGGAACACTCCCTTGAGATTGACCTCGATAACCTGATCGAACTTCTCCTCGGCCAGATCTTCAAGACGGGCCACGTGGGCCACCCCGGCATTTGGCACCAGAATATCGAGGCCGCCGCTCTCCTTGACAATTAAGCCAAGTCCGGCGCCGACCGAGACGGCATCGCGGACATCCATCACCAGGGGCCGGACCATCTGGCCGCCGAACTGGTCGGCCAGTTTGGCGCAGGCGACCTTGAGGCGCTCCTCGCTGATATCGCTGAGATAGACCACTGCCCCGGCTTTCAGGAGCTGCCGGCCGATCCCCATGGCGATGGCCCCGCCGCCGCCGGTAACCAGTGCCGTCCTGCCCTGCAGGGATGGAGGAGAGCCCTTGCCGAGCTTGGCCTGCTCGAGACTCCAGTATTCCATATCGAAAATTGATGATTCCGCCAGCTCCCGAAAAGCGCCGATCGCGGCGGCCCGGACCTTGGCCCGGACCGTATGTTCGGCAATATCGGCGGCGATCCCGGCCGCCTTCGGAGTGGCGCCGACCCCGATGACGCCCAGGCCGCGGATCAGAATCACCCGCGGCATCCCGTCGAGACGGATCTTGTCACCCTCTTTGGCCGCCGCCTGGGTTTCGAAATAGCTGACATAGCGTTGCCGGTAATCATCCACGGCGGTGTTGATCAAAGCGCCGATCCCTGCTTCATCAGCAAGAGCGCTGAAGTCGAGAAACAG
>JBHEOZ010000118.1:1202-6291 GCA_046260555.1 Desulfurivibrionaceae bacterium | reverse complement strand
GATTGGAGAACGGCAATGGTCGTATGCCGATCTTGCAGTTGAATTGGGTCTCAGCCCCTCCCAGCTGCATTCATCAGTAAAGAGGGCCATAGAGGCGCAGCTTGCTGTGAAACAAGGCGACAGAATTGTCCCTAATTTTCGCAACCTTGAAGAGTTCCTGGTTTACGGATTAAGGCACGTCTTCTGGGCAAAACCCGGTCCGATAACCAGAGGTGTTGTGACCTCCTCTTCCGCCCCGGCCTTTGACCACTGGTTTGTTGCTTCTGATTCAGAATTGCCACCAGTTTGGCCTGATCCGGAGGGCGAAGTCAGAGGGGTCGCCTTGGCCCCATTGTATAAACAGGCCCCTCAGGCGTCACGAAAAGACCCGGAATTTTACGAAATACTGGCCTTGGTGGATGCTATACGTGCAGGAAGGGCAAGAGAGCGGGAGATAGCCATAAAAGAATTGAAAAGAAGACTGAAAAGTTATGCCTCGTATAGCAAATCCCAATATTGAGATTCTTGAATTGGCGGCCCATCAGCTCGATGACCTGGTTGTGCGGGTTGTTTTCCTCGGGGGCTGTGCCACCGGGCTGCTTCTTACCGATTCGGCTGCCCCACCGATTCGCGCTACTGTTGATGTCGATGACATTGTTGAAGTAGCAAGTATGGCGGAATACTATCGTTTTGCTGATCAGCTTCGGAAAAGAGGATTTACCAGGCAATATGCCGCCTGATGAAGCAAGTCAGGCCAGGGTGCCGATGATCATCGAACGAATCCAGGAAATAGCTGCCTTAGGATAATTATCCCTTCTAAGGAAATTACCGGACAACTGCGAAAGAAAAAAAAGTTGTAGGGTGGCTCTGCCCACCAACTCAATCTCGGCCATTAATCGGTGGGCGGAGCCGTAAAATCAATTGTGAGGGTGGTAAGAAGGCCTGCCGGTAGTTGCCAATGCTGGAGACCCGGTCTTTACCCTATGTTTCCGGACAGTAAGGAGAATTGCCATAATAACCGGATAGACAAAAAGAGTTCCAACCGTAAATGCGATTGCCAGCCAAAATAATATTTCCATTATATCCTCCATTATTTTAGGTGTTTTGCAGGGAGGCTTTCTTGTAACAAAGTCTCCCGACTCGCACCTTGACCTGATTTTAATAGTAATCATTACGGCGTGGCCGGTCAAAAACTTTCTGCCACATTGTGGTATATTTTTAGGCCCGTGCACCTCCCGGCCTCTTGGTAAAGGCAAGGGTGGGCTTTGCCCACCAATTCAATCTCAGCCATTAATCGATGGGCGGAGCCCAGCCTGACTTTTGGGCTCTCCGCTTTGCTTTTCGGCTTTCCATAGGGTGATTATTACCATAAGCGGCTGGGCAGGAGCCCTCGCCGACCATCCCGACGTTCGAATTTGCGGGCGGCTTAATTTGTTGATTTGGGCTTGGGCTCAACAAATTATTTGCTAAACGGTATTTTTAGGTTAGATTGGTTCCGGTGTGGTTTTTGGAGGAGTTGGTCCGAGCCATGGCAGGGCATTTTTTGAAAAAAAGGAAGTCTGAAAATTTATAGCCCCTTGGGGGTGAAAATCGTCGGGAAAATTTGCAGGCGGCCCGACAAAATTTTAAAATTAAGTCGTTGGGAGCGAAGCGCGAAGCACCCCGGAATGTGTAACTGCCTGAAATATCCGATTGCCTCGTTGCTTCAACCCGCGGAAATGATCTGACTTTTTGCGACGCCATCAAATTCAACTGATCTCTATGGGAGGATCGGGGACATGTCCAAGTATCAAACAGCCGCCGGCTTGATTCGCGGCTTGACCAGTGGCACAGTGACGCTCGCCGGGATTGAAGAGTGCCACCGCCTGCTGGCCGAGTATCACGACAATCCCCGCGTCACCAGACTGATGGCCGATTTCCTGAAAAAGGAGCGCTCTTTTATCAAGGCCGGCAAAACATACCGCACGACCTATCGGCTGTTCATGGCGGAAGGCGAGACCCTCCATGCCTTGGCCGCCCTGCTGGAGCTGTGGGAGATCTTCACCCCCGCCCCCCGCGATTACCGCGGCCTCTATTCGGACCTGCGCCGGAAAAAATCCCATGATTCGGCAATTTCCGAGTGTTTCGCCACCATGTCCTATTTTGAATTGCGCGCCACGATTTTCCGCTTGGAGAAGATCAGGGTCAAGGCCGAGGAAGTCGTCCAGGAGGCCGGCGAATCGGAGGACGCGCTCTATTTTGTGATCTCCGGCGAACTGGTCAGATCCTCGCCGGAGGCCGGCAGCGACGAAACCGGAGAGATCGGGTTTCTGAAGGCGAACAATCATTTCGGCGACGACCACTCCTTCGAAAAGCGGGGGACGGCGACTTATCGGATTACCGCCGCCGGGGCCGCCGAGCTGCTGAAGATAAGCAAGGATGACTTCCGGGTCCTCTGCGGCGAGTATCCGGAGCTAAAACTTGGCGCCAGGAAACTGATTAAATACCAACAGATCCCCGAAGAGGAGAAACCGGATAAATTCTTTCGGAAAACCTCGCGGCGCCATTTGACCATTCCTTTAAGCCTCGATATCTTCGATCCCGATCCCGGTCTGAGCCCCCTGGCCGCCAAGGGTTTCTCCAGTGATATCTCCCTGGGCGGCGCCTGCGTGATCGTCGATCCGAAATACCGGGATATTCCGGTCGAGGATCTTCTGGACCGGAAAATCAGGCTCCGGATCGCTCTGCCGGACGAATCCATCGCCGTGTCGATCATGGGGAGGATCAGCTGGTTCAAGGAGACCGAGATCAAAGGGCGGCAGACCTGTGCCATCGGGGTGCAGTTTCAGAAAACTCCGCCCCGGCTGCAGGCCTCGATGATTGTCTTTGTCACCGCCCTGGGCTCGATCAACAGTGCCGCCACCAATTATTATCTTTCCCAGGACGAGATCGAGGCCAGGGTTTCCGCGCCGGTTCAACCGGTCAACCGCTAAACCGGTCAATCCTTTACTTTCGACTTTATCATGCGCAACCAGGCGGCAGGGGAAGAAACAGCCAACAGTATCAGTCATGGCTTTGGTTTACTGGCGGTGCTGGCCACGACCCCTTTTCTGTTCGACAATGTCGCCGGTTTCGCTAATACCGGGCTTACGGTCGGCGCCGTTCTCTTCGCGGCTGCCTCCGCGCTGCTCTATCTTGCCTCGACCCTCTACCACGCCCTTCCCCGGGGCAAGGCCAAACGTACATTCCGGACTATCGAGCATTCGGCGATCTATATCCTTATTGCCGGCACTTATACGCCCTTCGCCCTCGGGGTGCTTCGCGGCGGCTGGAGCTGGACCCTGCTCGGCCTGACCTGGGGGTTCGCCCTGACCGGGGTGGCCCTGAAGATTTTTGCCAAACCGGCGCACCCGGGAATTTCAACCGGCTTATATCTGGTGATGGGCTGGCTGGCGCTGATCGCCATCAAGCCCCTTTACGAACTGATGCCGACCGCGGGTTTTTTATGGCTGGTGGCGGGAGGGGCGGCCTATACGATCGGGGTGATCTTCTATGTCAGCGATGACCGCCTGCGCTTCGGGCACTTCGTCTGGCACCTGTTTGTGATCGCCGGCAACGGCTGTCATTACCTGGCGATCCTCAATGCCGGTTAAACCCGGTCGAAGCATCCGCCAAGCGCTGATTCCGCGCAAAATGACCGGGTCGAGATGCCGGGAGATTTCCTTGTCGCCATAAAAAAAACCACAGCCCGAGGGCTGTGGTTTTTTTGTGGTTCCGCTCTATATTCAGATTCTTTTATGGATCAAAGGCAGGACTAGAAGCGGCTGTCAAGCAGGATATAGAAGTTGTGAAACTCGGGCTCCTCGGTCAGAGGTATAATCTCCTCATACTCGGTGGGCTGCCCGAAAGGCATCCCGGACCCCGTGGCCTCGTAGGTGATTTTGGTGTAGCCGGTCCTAAGGAAAAGATGCTGATTGAAGGGCTGGATGTAATAAACATCGTAGGCCTCGCCCCGGGTGCCCAAGCGGTTGAAAATCTCGCCGGAACCGGGGGTGAAGCTGAACCAGTACTTGTTGCCCCGGTTGTACTCGAAACCGAGCTTGGGCCGGTTCAGGAAGTTGACCGGCAATTCGTAACGGAAACCGGTGTACCAGGCCCAGCCGGTGGTGGTGCCGGTGGGGGCTTGGTTAGCAGCCAGATTCGGGAAAGGTGGGGGAGTGCCGCTGAACAGGCCGAAATTGGCGCCGCCGTAGTCAATGGTGTTGCCGTTCGGCTCGTTGCGGTTCTCGCCGTAGGAGGCGAAGAGATCGAGGCCGGAGCCGAACAGGTTGGGAACCTGAAAATGGACGCCGTAGAGGGTGATGTCGCCGAGATTGTCGATGGCCTCGCTCTGGACGTCGGGGGCGGGGCTCTGCATCAGGATGTTGGTGGCCGGAATATAGCTGAAGACCAACAGGCTGTCCCGCAGGCCGGGTACTTCGGTTTCGAAAAATACCGCCTGCACGTCGGTGTCTTTATAGAAATCCATCCAGACAGTATCCAGGTAATTCATCGAAAGATGTTCGGCGTCGTACTGGGTCGCCTTTGCGTAAAAATAACGGAGACCGGAATTTTTCAGATTCAAATATTGATCGAGCCCGGCGGTAACCACGATTCCATCGGGCTCACCGTCGAAGATCAGGGCCGGATAGATCGACTGCCGCTGCCGGTCTTCCTTGTACTCAAGGGGAGGGCCGTCGGAGGTGGGCAGCCGGCCGAAGCTGATACTGACCGGGGTCACGAATTTCGGGGTCCAGTCGACATAGAAGCGGTCGACCTTCAGGTCGGTGCTGCCGTCGGAGACATGGGCACGGTTGTTGTCGCTCGACATAAAAGCACCCATGGAATCGGCCCAGTTCTTATAGAGGGCGAGGCGGCCGGCGAAGGTGATCGACTCGGAGACCTCGGCGTCCATATTGATCCGGAAGCGGCTGTTCCAGTTGCCATCGTTACGCTCGTCTGCCACAGGAGTCCCGGTGGATGTAATATAATTTTTCACCCGGTAGTTGTCCATCCTGACCCTGACCTCGGCGCCCAGGCTGATTCGATCGAGCAGGGCGTCGGTTTCGACCTGGTCCAGGGTGTCGTAGAT
>JBHEOZ010000118.1:0-1192 GCA_046260555.1 Desulfurivibrionaceae bacterium | reverse complement strand
GAGTATTCCTCCCCAATCGCTTCCGCCTGCGGCTGCTCGATCTTGATCTTCAGCTCGTCAAGCTGCTCTTGCATGTCGTTAAGCTGCTTTTTGGTCGCCTGATATTCGTCAACCGGCACCTTCACCATCAAATCCGCGGTAAAAGCGGCGCTCGGCCAGACCAGCAGCATCGCTAACGCAATCACTATTCTTCGCACGTTACATCCTCCCGATAAAAAAAATTTCTCAAGGTTGGTCATCTTCATTGGGGTATCGCCAGCATCCGGGGTTGGTCGCTGTCGGCGGCATGCTTCTCTAGGAATTCGATAATCAGCTCCATCTCGGCTTCAGTGGCTTTGATCTCCACCGGGTGACGATCCCGTTTGAAATACTTGACCCATACCCTGCCGGCTTTATCACCGGGATTTACCGGCGCGGCCGCGCCGCCTCTCATATGGCAGGCTCCGCACCGGCTCTTGAACAAGGTCTCGCCATCCCCGCCGGCAGCCCAGGCTGAAGCAGTCAAGGCCAGGCAGGAAAAAGCCAAGAGAAAAATTGAAACTTTCTTCAAGATCTACCCCCTTATCTTCTGTTTTTCTATTAATAATTGAGAATTCATATCAAGTCGGGATAACTTGCCGTTATGCCGACCAATTTAACAAGGGAAGGGCGGACGAGGAGGACATTGCGCCGCTCCCTGCTCGCCTGACTACACCTATATCCGGTTTTATCTACTATAGATAAGCCGTCTTGTTAACCAGATTCTGATTTTCAGGAAATTAACTCAACCCGGTATATCACCAGGGGGTCGATGCCGCCGGTCCATTCAAACTCAATTCGGTAATCCCCCGGCCTGGTGACGAGATCCGAGATATCCTCAACGAACGGTTCGATTTTTTCGTAGGAAGAAAGTTCGGTGGCGGGCTCGTCGAAGTAATGCTCTTTCCATTTGGTGATTCTTTCCCGGCGGCCATCCGGGGTAATCAGCCAGACATAACCGACACTGTCGATCGAGCGCCGACCGGTGGCCCAGAACTTCAGGGTGCTGACCTTTCCTATGTCGGCGAGGTGGAAGGTGTAGATGTTGTTTTTGGAAAAACTTGGCGCGCCGGCCAAGCCTTCGATTCTGCTGACATGGGTTTTCGGCTTACGTTTAATATTGACCGGCTTGGCGGCGGGCGGCGGGGGTGCGGCAGCCGAGGCCATAGGCATG
>JBHEOZ010000117.1:0-6304 GCA_046260555.1 Desulfurivibrionaceae bacterium | reverse complement strand
AATCTGCACCACTGCTGAACGGTTACAGTCCGGCGGTTTTGGATACTTTGGCGACCGCCCCGGTGAACGGTTACGATTCCTTTTAAACAGCACAGATGAGTGTTCCCCTTGCCCGCCAACAATTCGACACCCCTTGACAGCCTGCGCACCATCTTCGGATACAACGACTTTCGCCTGCACCAGGAGGAAATCATTGCCGGGCTGATCCGGGGCGAGGATGCCTTTGTGCTGATGCCCACCGGCGGCGGCAAATCCCTCTGCTACCAGATTCCGGCCCTGCACCGGCCCGGGGTCGGCATCGTGATCAGTCCTCTGATCTCGCTGATGAAGGATCAGGTGGACGCCTTAAGGGAAAACGGAGTCCGAGCCGCCTTTTACAACTCTTCGCTCAAGGCCGCCAAGGCCCGCGAGGTACTGGCCCGGCTCCACGGCGGCGAACTCGATCTGCTCTACATTGCGCCGGAGCGCTTGATGAGCGGCGATTTTCTCGATCGCCTGAATGACATCCCCGTAGCCCTCTTTGCCATCGATGAAGCCCACTGCGTTTCCCAATGGGGCCATGATTTCCGCCCCGAATACAGAGAGCTCGGCCGCCTGCGCGCTATTTTCCCGAAGACCCCGCTGATCGCCCTGACCGCCACGGCCGAGTCCCAGACCAAAACCGATATCATCGAGCGCCTGAACCTGCAGAAGTCCCGCTGCTTCATCGCCGGCTTTGACCGCCCCAATATCCGCTACATTGTGATGGACAAGCAAAAACCCCGGGAGCAGCTCCTCACCTTCCTGAAAGGACGGCACGAGGAAGCAGGCATTGTCTACTGCCTGAGCCGCAAACGGGTGGAACAGGTAACCGCCCAGCTTGCCCAGGCAGGCATCTCCGCCGCCGCTTACCATGCCGGGCTTTCCGGCGATGAACGCCGGCGGGTCCAGGAGGACTTTCTCCATGACAACCTGCGGGTGGTGGTGGCCACCGTGGCCTTCGGCATGGGGATCGATAAGCCCGATGTCCGATTTGTAGTGCACTACGATCTGCCCAAAACCATTGAAAGCTACTACCAGGAGACCGGCCGGGCCGGCCGCGACGGCCTGCCCGCCGAGGCGGTGCTGCTTTTCGGCTATGGCGATATCGCCGTGGTTCGCGGCCTCATCGAAAAGGGCCGCAATCCCGACCAGAAGAGGATCGAAAGTCACAAGCTTAACGCCATGGTCGCCTTTGCCGAGTCGCAAAGCTGTCGGCGCCGGGCCCTGCTGGGCTACTTCGGCGAACCGCTGGCCGAGCCCTGCGGCAACTGCGATATCTGCCTGAACCCGCCCGAACTCCACGATGTAACCGACGAGGCCCGCAAGGCCCTTTCCTGCGTATATCGGGTCGGACAGCGCTTCGGCATCGGCCATGTCATCGATGTGCTGCGCGGCTCCCGGAACGACAGGCTCCTGAAGCTGGGTCACGACCGCCTCTCCACATACGGAATCGGCAGGGAGCAGCCCAAGGAGTTCTGGGCGGCCGTGCTGCACCACCTGATCCAGGACGGCTATCTGCTCCAGGACGTGGCCAACTATTCGGTGCTGAAACTCACCGATACCGCCCGTCCCCTGTTGCGCGGCGAAAAGCGGCTCAGCATGGCCAGACCCCGGGTCAGAACGGCCGGCGCCAAAAAGAAAGGAGCGAAAGTCACCGCCGATCTGTCCTACGACGAAGAACTTTTTGAAAAGCTCCGCCTCCTACGCAAGGAGTTGGCCGATGCCGCGGCTGTGCCGCCCTTCGTGGTATTCGGCGACAAAACCCTGGTCGAGATGGCCGCTCTTCTACCCAAGGATGATACAGAACTCCTCGATATCCACGGGGTGGGGGCAAACAAGCTTGAAAAGTACGGCGCGGATTTTTTAAAGGCGATCAGGGAGTTTCAAAAGGACCGGGACAAACCCTATCGGTGATTGCCCTTCCTGAATCCGTGACGGCGTGGGGGAGGTTGTTCTTTATCTGTCTGGGATTACCTGTTTATCTGTCCGGTCGCGATCGAGAAATCGGAACTACCGCCTTTTCAGGTTGTTTGATAAAGGATTCAGGCAACTATGGGATCAGTACAGGACTGAATCTAAAGGCGAAGGTTGAAAAGGAATTTCCAGGTCCCGCCGGTCTGGTCTCTTTAGACGCAACCTGCCGTAATTTAACTGACGGTAAGTTGTATATGGAAGAACTGCGGTGTCAACCATGAAGCTCAGCATAATATCGGCCATATAGACATAAAAGACATCTATATCGTCTTTATCGTATTCTACCTGCATTGACGCGGGCGGGCCGATAAAGGCCAGGCAGACATCCAAACTCACACCGCTGTACATTCTGGGAATTGAATCGCAGTATGTATTCTCGTACCGATCATTATGTCTCAAATTGTAGTCGCTCCCCGGCGGCAAGGTTCGTAACGATCCACATCCTGGGCAAATAAGCGCGAGGCAAACAACGACCGATTTGAGGTAAAGGTTTCTCGTCAGCTTAAACATCGATTATCACCCCCGCCGTCTACCGCACCAAGGGTTTCTTGTTCAATTCCCCCTCGGGGCAAAGAGCGCTTCTTTGTTGAGCATTTTCTAAACTTTTTTCCGGGAACTTGTCAACTTTTCGACTTGATTTACCCTCTTGATCTGCCTTTCATGGAAGGCATAAGTTAAGCCGGGAGATTCAAATTTGACAAAAAAAAAGGCCGTCCCTTTCAGGCGGCCTTTTTTTTACTTTATGCCTCTTTTGCCAATCAAGGATTGACGCCCATCTCCTTCTCCTTCTCGGCCACCGCCAAGCGGGTCTTGATGGCCGTATCGGGGATAAGGCTCATGGAGTCGATCCCCAGCTCGACCAGGAAGGTGGCGAACTCGGGGAAATCGGAGGGGCCCTGACCGCAGATACCGATCTTTTTACCACGGCGCTTGGCGGTTTCAATAACCATGCGGATCATATCCTTGACCGCCGGGTCGCGCTCGTCGGCGATCCCGGCAATAATGCCTGAGTCCCGATCAAGGCCGTAAGTCAGCTGGGTGAGATCATTGGAACCGATCGAGAAACCGTCGAAGATATCGGCAAAGGCGTCGGCGGAAATCACGTTACTCGGAATCTCGCACATAACGTAAAGTTCCAGGCCGTTTTCGCCCTGGACCAGGCCGCAATCCCTCAGAACTTCGATCACCTTCTTGCCCTCCTCGGGAGTCCGGCAGAAAGGCACCATCAGCTTGATATTGGTGAGGCCCATATCGTTTCTGGCCTTCAACAGTCCTTCACATTCGAGCTCGAAGGCCGGCCGGTATTTGGGATCGTAGTAACGGGAAGCGCCGCGCCAGCCGATCATCGGATTTTCCTCATCAGGCTCATAATATGTCCCGCCGATCAGATTGGCATATTCATTACTCTTGAAATCGGAGAGCCGCACGATTACGTCCTTCGGATAGAAGCCGGCGGCGATCCGGCCCACTCCCTCGGCGACCTTGTCGATGAAGAACTGTTTTTTATCGGTATAGGCGCCGGTCTTGGCGTCGATCTTCCTGACAACTTCCCGCTTGTCGGGATCGTCGGAGTTCTTCAGCTCTTCGTAGTTATAGAGGGCCAGGGGATGGATACCGATATGGGAATTAATGATAAATTCCTCCCGGGCCAGCCCCACCCCGTCATTGGGGATCTGGCATTCGGTAAAGGCCTTCTCCGGAATGGCCAGATTCATCATGATCTTGGTCTTGGTTTTCGGCATGTCACCGAGATCCACCCTATCGATTTCAAAATCGAGGAGACCTTCATAGACGTAACCGGTCTCGCCCTCGGCGGAAGATACGGTGATCTCCTGGCCCTTCTGGATGTCCTTGGAACCGGTGCCGGTCCCGATCACACAGGGAATCCCGAGTTCACGGGAAATAATCGCCGCATGACAGGTCCTGCCGCCCCGGTTGGTAACAATGGCCGAGGCGATCTTCATGATCGGCTCCCAGTCGGGATCGGTCATGTCGGTAACCAGCACTTCCCCGGATTTAAAATCATGGATCTCGGAGACATTGTCAATGACCCGGGCGGTACCCTGGCCGATCTTGGCGCCGACGGCCAGCCCTTCGACAATTATCTTGTCGCTTTTTTCCTTGAGCCTGTAAGTTTCCATGCTGCCGGCAACGACCTGCGAGTGAACCGTCTCCGGACGCGCCTGGACGATGAACAGCTCGCCGGTGCCTACTTTATCGCCGTCCCCGTCCTTGGCCCACTCTATATCCATGGCCTTGCCGTAATGGTCTTCGATGATGCAGGCCCATTCGGCAAGCTTCAGAATCTCGTCATCGCTCAAGACATAGGCGGCCTGCTCTTCCGGCGTAGTCGGGATGTTCTTGACCGGCTCTTCCGTATTGGGATCATCATCGTAGATCATCTTGATCTCTTTGGACCCGGTCTTCTTGGAGACTATCGGTCTTTTGCCCTCCTTCAGGGTCGGCTTGAAGACGTAATACTCGTCGGGATTGACCGCGCCCTGCACTACATTCTCGCCAAGGCCCCATGCTCCGGTCAGAAAAACAGCGTCCTTGAAACCCGATTCCGTATCGATGGAGAATATAACCCCGGAAGAGGCCGAGTCGCTCCGGGCCATTTTCTGAACGGTGATCGACAGGTAGACGTCAAACTGGCCGAACCCCTTGTCGTGGCGATAGGAAATGGCACGATTGGTGAAAAGGGAGGCAAAGCATTTTTTACAGTTATCGATCAGGGCATCATGGCCGCGGATGTTGAGAAAGGTTTCCTGCTGGCCGGCAAAGGAAGCATCGGGCAGATCCTCGGCGGTAGCCGACGATCTGACCGCCACGCTATGGTTCTCGCCGTACTCTTCCTCCATCTTCTGGTAAGCTTCGATGATGGCCCGGCGCAGATCATCGGGAAACTCGGCGTTCCGGATGATATCCCTGGCCTTTTCGCCGCGGGCCTGCAGGTTTCGCAGATCATGGGTGTCGAGCCCGTCCAAAGCCTCCCTGATCTTGTCGGCGATTTCGGCATCCTTTAAAAGGTGCTTGTAGGCATAGGCGGTAATGGCAAAGCCGTGGGGCACGGCCACCCCCTTGGAAGTGAGATTGCGATACATTTCTCCAAGGGATGCGTTCTTACCGCCAACAAGGTGGACATCGCCTATGCCGATGTCATCAAACCAGAGGATCAACTCTTCGTCATGCTTTGCCATTTTTTTACTCCTGCTCAAATTGTGTATGATATCTTGTATTTTATAAAAATGATTATTTAATTGAATGAATATTCAATCCTTTGACTGCAACCTTTTATAGCTAATCTTACGAACAGGGTCAACCGAAACTTGACAAACTCGCAAAAAGTTAAAGCTGAGTTGAGTCCCGCAAGGCGGGACTCGTACGAAACTTATGCCCTGTGGGTACAAGAATATGATAGTTAGGCATGATATACCACCTTGCGGGGTGAAAATCGTCAGATCTAAGACGCGCGAATTTCGAGGATCAAAACATACTTTTGTACGCTGCAATGAAGAGACAATTTGCGCAAAAACAAAGAACGCTGACGGCTTTTTTGCGACGGCATCGAGCTTTACGGGTGCTTTCTGAAGACATCATCCAAAAAACAATTTAAATTATCCGCAACCTGTTATATGATTTGCAGGCTGAAGGCATTTCCAGGCGCGCTCCTTTACGAAAAGTTTCCAGAACAGGTTAACCGGAGAATATCCGTATGTCCGAACCAAAAAATTCAATAGAATCTCTTTTTTCAGAGTTCGTCATTGCCGATAATCACCGGGACAGCAACTACTTCACCCTGCTCAGAAAGCTTGTCCTGGGTCGCAACAGCACCACCGCCGGCGACGATTACCAGCTCTGGCAGGAAGGCATCGATAAAGCATACAGCCTGCTCGATGACGAGATCCGCACCAATGAAGACAAACCCATCACCGCGGTCAAGTTCGGCACTTCCGGCTGGAGGGGTTTGCTCGGCAAGGATCTTTTCGTCAAGTCGGTGGTCCAGGTGACCATGGCAATCTGCGAACTTTACGACGACAGCGCCCCGGCTGAATTGCGGCAGGCTCTCGGAGTGAAATCCCGGCAGGATGCACAGAAAAGAGGCGGCATAATCGGCTTCGACAACCGTTTCGGAGGAGAACTGCTGGCCGGCTGCGTGGCCGAAGTTCTTTCCGGTGCCGGATTCGGCGTCCATTACGCCGGAGAATCGTCGACCGGGGTACTCTCCGCCGCCTTACTTGAACTCAACGCGGCATTCTCAATCAACCTTACTCCGAGTCACAACCCCTTGGAATATGGCGGTTTTTAA
>JBHEOZ010000116.1:6052-6304 GCA_046260555.1 Desulfurivibrionaceae bacterium | reverse complement strand
TATGGGCGGGGGTGGTGCCGCAGCAGCCGCCGATCAGCCGCACCCCGAGTTTCAGCATCTCCGCGGCTCGGGCCGCCATATAGGCCGGCTGGGCGGGATAGATCATCCGGTGCCCGACCATTTCCGGCAGGCCGGCATTGGGGAAGGCGGAAAAAATCACATCTTCCCGGTCGATCCCGCTCATCGCCTGGATGGCGGTGACCATCGCGTCGATTCCCCTGCCGCAGTTGGTGCCGACCACCGCCGCCCCGG
>JBHEOZ010000116.1:0-5775 GCA_046260555.1 Desulfurivibrionaceae bacterium | reverse complement strand
TCGCCGATATCCAAAGGGAATTTGACCCCGGTCGGACCGACGGAACCGGCGACAAAGGCCTGGTGACCCGCCGCCTTCCGGGCGATTTCCGCCCCGATCCGGTTGATTTCGATAACCTGGTCATCGGCTCCGGCCTCGCGCAGCTTGAAGCGGTTAGCCCCGAAGGTATTGGTCTCGATCAGCTGGCTGCCGGCCCTGATATATTCCTCATGGGCGGCAAAGACCAGCTCTGAGTTACGAAGGTTGAGCAGGTCAAGGTTGCGGCCGAGCTCCACCCCCTTCTCGTATAGATAGGAGCCGAGGGCGCCGTCGCCCAGGATCACCCGGTCTTCCAAGGTCTTTATGAAATCAGCTTTCATTTGCTCCTTTGTCTTGTCCGATCCGCCTGCGCGGCGCGGCCGGAAATTCTTCCGATATGCAGTTTATCTTTTCGCTCCGGGAAAAAATCGGGCCGGGAGCTCTTCAAACAAGGCGTGTTGTGATGCCCTGAAAGGTCCAACCAACTATATATCATGGCTTGAAGGTGCCGTCCATGGTGCCGCTGACCTTTTCGCGCTCCTCGGCAAAATCGAAGCCGCTCCAGATCCCGATCGACTTCAGGATCGAATCCTGAGGGTGGTATTTCCGGAAAATCTTGAAATAGAACGCCGCCTCCTTGGTGTTGATCACCGCGTCGGGATGGTCGTGCTTGATTCGGGCCAATTCCTCATCGGAAATTTCCTTTTCGGCAAGTTCCTCGCCCAGGGACTCGCAGCCGGCTCCCTGGGTGTACTGGACCTTGTAGCGCCAGAGGATTTCGTCCGGCAGCAGGCCGGTGCCCTCGAAGGCCTTGCGGAAGATCCATTTCTCGACCTTTTCGCCGTTTTCCTCGCGCATTTTCAGTTCGGGAGCGATCTTCATCCCCAGGGCGATCATCTCCGTATCCAGGAAGGGCACCCGCAGTTCCAGATTGAAGTACATCCCCATTCGATCCGCCCGTTGCAGATTGATGTTGTGGAGTGTATTGGTGCAGCGCCTGCCTTCTTCGTTCAGCTTGTCGAGCGGGAAATTTTTCATGTAATGATAGCCGGCGAAAAGCTCGTCGGCGCCCTCGCCGGTAAGGACGACGGTGACGTAGTCCGCCGCGAGCTTGCAGGTGAAATAGCAGGGCACCGCGCAGCGAACCAGGGAAGGATCGTAGCTTTCCAGCTTGCCGATTACCCTGGGCAGAGCTTCGTAGTATTCCTCCGTGGTGAAGGCCAGTTCATGATGGGTCGAACCGATATGGTTCGCGGCTATCCGGGAGGCCGTGATGTCGTCGCTCTCACCGCTTTCGTCGCGCATTCCGACGACAAAAGTATGCAGATTGGGGATCTCCTCGGCGGCGACCGCCGCGATCAGGGAACTGTCGAGACCGCCGCTGCAGAATGAGCCCACCGGAATTTCCGGATCGGCGAGCAGCCGTTTTTTCACGGAGCGGATAAAGGTTTCGCGAATCTCCTTGCAGATCTCGTCAACATTGGTCATGGGCGCCGTGGCTATCCGCGGCACCTCGTAATACATGACAAAACCCTGTTCCGGCGTATAGTAATGGCCGGGGGGGAACTCGTGGGCCTCTTCGACCCCGGCCAGACTCATCGCCCCCAGTTCGGAGGTGAAGTACATCGTCTCGTTCTGGTAGCCGTAATATAAGGGCTTGATGCCGATCGGGTCCCGGGCCAGCATGAAGGTATCGCCGTCGTAGATGGCAAAGGCGAACATGCCGTCCAGCTCTTTTACGCACTCGGGCCCTTTTTCACGGTAGAGATGGAGAATCACCTCGGAATCGGAATTGGTCCGGAAGGGGTAGCGGTCTTCAAGACCGGCCCGGAGCTCTTTAAAGTTGTAGATTTCGCCGTTGCAGATCAGCCCCTTGCTTTCGTCCTCGGAGAGAATCGGCTGATGGCCGTGGGCCACGTCGACGATCGACAGCCTGGTGTGGCCGAGGACCATGTTACCGGTAACATGGATCCCCCGGTCATTGGGGCCGCGATGGTGAAGGGCGTCCAGCATCTTATTGATTGTTGCTTCATCGGTGCTGCCGAAACAGCCGGCAATGCCACACATTATAGTATCCTCAGGTTTATGTTGCTTTTTCTGGTGAAATTTTTCATTTGTTGATTTCGAAAACCCCGACCAGGCCGTGGCCCATGCCGGTGCCGGGCTGGAGATCCATTTCCAGGCGGCGCAGCGAGTAGCCGAGATGCTGTTCGATCATGTTGGCCCGCGGATCGCCGAACTGCAACTTGCCCGCCGTCTCAATCACCAGCTGCATGGTCTCGATGGCGTCCCGGAGCGAATCCGGATAAAAAGGCGGCAGTTCCGGGGTAATCGACTCGCCTTTTTCCTGGCTGGCCAGCATGGCAATGGTGTGCTCGACCAGGGAGTTGGTGTTCATGAAGAAGCTTTCGAAAAAATTATTGATATGACCGAAGCCCTCCCTGGGTACGTAGTCCACCATGAGCTGTTCGAGATCGGTCCGGGTGTAACCCTCGAACAGCGAGTTGATCGGCAGCCGCAGGTCGGGGGCGTTGGCATTGTAGTCCCTGGTCTCCAGATGACGGCCCGTCATGATCGAGCGGTCGAAAAAGCAGCGCGGCTTGATCTTGACCCCGGACATTTCCTCGGCCATCCCGATAATTTTCATCACCTCCTTTCTGGTGATGAGCCGGAGGGGAAAGCGCGGAATGTCGTCCCGGCCCCGCTCTTCCGGCGGATAGATATAGGAGATCCGGTAGTCCATGAAAAATTCTTCATCCTGGGAACAATGCCAGAGATCCTGCCATTCGTAGGAATAGCGGCCCAGCCAGTCGCCGATGAAGACGGCCTTGTCCGGCGCGTGCTTGCAGACGTCGGCGATCAGCTGCGCGGCCTGCTCGTCCTTGAAATGGCTCATGGTCCCGTAGGAGGTGAGGTAGACGTCGAAAGGCGCCTCGTCCTCCGGCCCGAAGGGCATGCCCTTGCTTAAATCGTGTTTGGCAAAACGCATCTTGGGATGATCGCCGTAATACTCGTTGGCCTGCTTCAGCAGGTTGTCGTTAACGTCCACCCCCAGGTATTCCTGGAGCATTTCCGGCATGATCGCCTCATGGACGAAATCGTAGAGGCCGGGGTCCTTCGAGGTTACCCCCATGATCAGATCGAAGCCGTCGCCGCTGCCGCAGCCGAGATCGAGGATACGCAGCCGTTCCAGGCGCTTTCGTTTATAATCAACCAGGTCGTTTAAGGCCGGGCGCAGAAAAATCCCGGTCATCTGGTCTTCCCAGAATCGCCTGACGTTGTCGTACTTGCCGGACAGGGTGATGGCCTTTTCGTACTTGCCGGTTCCCGCCGCCTTGCTGTATGCCTTTACTTCCGCCATCTTGTCTCCTTTATATCGCGTGTGCCTTTACCCAGTCGAGGGCGGCAAAGGCATCGCTGCAATGGCCGTCGGCCGCGATCTTGTCGGAAAATTCCTGGGAGGTGGGGGCGCCGCCGATACATATTTTTATTTTATCCCGCAACCCTTCCTCCTTGAGCTTGGTGATCACCTCTTCCATGTTGCGCATGGTGGTGGTGAGGAGGGCGGAAAGGCCGAGGAAGGGCGCGTCGTTTTCCTTGACGGATTCGACGATCCGGGCGGTGGGTACGTCGACCCCCAGGTCGATAACCTCGTAGCCCGCGCCTTTCAGCATGATCGCCACGATATTCTTACCGATGTCATGGAGGTCGCCGGCCACGGTAGCGATGATGAACTTGCCCTTCGACTTCACCCCGGCTTTCAAGAGATGCGGGGTGAGAATGTCCATCCCGGCCCCTACCGCTTCGGCGGCGGCAAGCATGTCAGGAATAAGGTACTCGCCTTTTTCGAATTTTTCGCCGACGGTGGTCATCGAGGCGGTCAGCCCCTTGATCAGGATGTCGTTGGGGTCGATGCCCTTTTCGAGGGCCTCCTCGACCAGTTCGGTAACGGCCGGCTGGCCTTCGTAGCCGTCATCAAACCCTTCATCTTCCTGCTCGACCCGGCCCTGGACGACGTTGTCGGCCAATTTCACAAGTAATTCCTCTGACATTGTTCTCTCCTTAATAAAGTTAATCGTAATCGATCACAGAGTGAGGCAACCACGGATAGCTCTTGCTAGGGCCTGTCCATATTTCTGGACAGACACTTTCTAATTAGTCTGTTTCAGTTCAGGCAACAGGCCCGGAATTTCCTTGAAGATCCGCTCAACCATCTCTGCGGACAGGTGTTTGACCGGTCGCGCTTCAAGGTCGGCCATATGGGCTAGAGCCCTTTCCAGGACCTGGTCCTCGCCGGTTTTCGATTCGAAATGGTATGGTTCCGAAACCAGCCCGGCCCGGCACGGTTTTCTGGTATGACGGGTGAAGAGCTTATGGTTGGTGGTCATCACCTTGCGGATGATCTCGACCGCCTCGTCGCTTTCCGCGGCGCTGATCAGCGGCGCCCGCATGCAGTGCTTGGCCAGGCCGACCTGCTCGTTATCGAGCACGGCCTGGAGCGGGCAGAAGGTGTTGGTCCGGTCCAGGAGCCCGAAGGCGTAGTGGATGTACTGGGCGCCGCTGGCCGCCATGTAGAGATGGGAAAAGAGCTTCTCGAAGGTGGCCTGCATGCCCGGCACCTTGGCATTGCCGACCCCGCTGCTCGAATAGCAGGGCAGCTTGTATGATCTGGCCATCTGCACGCAGTCGATATTGTATTGATTGAACTCCGGGCAGCCGTAAAGATCGTGGAGATCGTCAAGGCGGGCCCGGACCGGCACCGAACCGTAAAGGACCGGGGCGCCGGGTTTGATCAACTGGGTCAGGGCGACGCCGGTAAGGATCTCGGCATTGATCTGGGCGACGATGCCCGCCTCCTGGATCGGCGCCGAAGAGCCGCCCTGGGGCGAGGAAGAGATCACCAGGGGCAAGCCCTGCTCGACGATGGCAAAGACCTTTTCGGCGGTGTCGTCGACCAGCTGCAAGGGGCTTTTGAAGATGCAGGCGATGAAGGAGAGCACCGGGTTTTCCCGCAGCGCCTCGGGGCCGCCGGCGATGATCTCCGCCATCTTGACCACGTCGTCCAGGGCATCGAGAGTGGTCAGGCCGGCCTGGACATGTTTGGTGATGTTGTTCAGGCTGGCGAAGAACTTGTTGACGTCGTGGTTGCGCTCGTTGATGCCCTCGTCCTGAATATTGACCGGACGGACAAAGAAATCGAGGTGGTCCAGCTGTTCGCAGAGGTGGGCCGCTCGGGCCAGAAGAGCGGCGGAACCGCGTTTTTCGGTGTATTTGGGCATTTTTCTGCGGTCGCCGGGATCGTCGACGGCGACAAAGTCGGTCATCTCCGTATCCAGCCAGATATTGGTCTCCGAACCCGAGCCGAAATAGACCCGGGGCACTTCGGCGTCAAGCTCCAGCCGGTTGTTCGGGTCCCTGGCGCCCATCACCACCTTCGAGGGGGCCTTGGCAATCGCCGATTCGATCAGTTCCCGGGGCAGCCGCACCCGCCAGCAGGGGCTGCCGCCCTTGTCTTCGAGGACGCTTGACGCGCCGTTTTTTACGAAGAGGTCGGCCGCCTGCTTGTTGTAACACCAGATGCCCGGCTCCTCCAGGATGGCCATTGAGGCCTCATGGATTCTGTCGATCTGTTCCTGGTCCAGACGTTCATACGGCTTGACGATATTTCCTGGTCTGAAATCACTCATATTTTTTCCTTCATATCATATTTTGGTAACTGACTTTAGGGGCCGTTAAGAAATAACCTGAACTTTTTAT
>JBHEOZ010000115.1:0-6311 GCA_046260555.1 Desulfurivibrionaceae bacterium | reverse complement strand
AACCAGAAGGCCCCGACCAGTGAAAAAGGCACGGCCAGAAAGACGATGCCGGTTTTGATTATCGAGCCGGTATTGACATAGATGATCATAAAGATGATCAGCACGGTGAGCGGAATAATCACCATGAAACGCTTGCGGGCCTCCTCCATGTACTGATATTGACCGCTCCAGACGATGGAGTAGCCGGCCGGCAAAGTGATCTGGTCCTCAACCGCCCGCCTGGCCTGCTTGACGTAAGTGCCGATATCGATTCCGGTAATGTCCACATAGACCCAGGCGGTGCGCCGGGAATTTTCGCTCTTGATCGAGGGCGGCCCCTTGCTGATGCCGATCTCGGCCACCTGGGCGATGGGGATATGACTGCCGTCCTTGAGCGGCACCAGCAGCCGGCGCAGGGCCGGGAGATCGTCGCGAAAATCCCGCTGGTAGCGAATGTTGACCGGATAGCGTTCCAGACCCTCGACGGTGGTGGTGACGTTCATGCCGCCCAGGGCCGACTGGATAATATCCTGGACATCGCCGACGGTGAGGCCGTAGCGGGCCACGGCCTCTCGATCGATGGTGAAATCGAGATAGTTGCCGCCCACCACCCGTTCGGCGAAGGCGCTCTGGGTGCCGGGCAGCTGGCGGACCAGTCCCTCGATCTCTTCGCCCAGCCGGCTCAGGATCCCCAGATCGTCGCCCATGATCTTGATGCCCACCGGGGTCTTGATCCCGGTGGAGAGCATGTCGATCCGGGTCTTGATCGGCATGGTCCAGGCGTTGGTCAAACCGGGAAACCGGATGGCCCGGTTCAGTTCATCGGTCAACTCGGACACCGTGATCGGCCGGGTCTCCGGCAGAATTTTCCGCAGCAGATCTTTTAGAAAACCGGTCCATTCGGGCCATTCCGAGTAGAAGCGCGGCCGGTCCACTCGGCGCCACTCCGATTCGGGCTTGAGCATGATGGTGGTTTCGAGCATCGACAGCGGGGCGGGATCGGTGGCGGTCTCGGCCCGGCCCGCCTTGCCGAAGGTCCGCTCCACCTCGGGAAATTGAGCGATGATCCGGTCGGTCTGCTGGAGAAGTTCGCGCGCCTTGGTGATGGAGATGCCGGGCATGGTGGTCGGCATGTAGAGCAGATCGCCCTCGTAGAGGGAGGGCATGAACTCCGAGCCCATGCGGCTTAAAGGGTAAATAGCCGAAACCACAGCCAGCACGGCCAGCAGGATCGTGGTCTTGCGCCAGTTCAGGACCAGGTCGACCAGCGGGTGATAGATCCGGATCAGGAACCGGTTGACGGGATTGGCCGTTTCGGGCTTGATCTTGCCGCGGATGAACCAGCCCATCAATACCGGCACGGTGGTCACCGAGAGCAGGGCGGCGGCGGCCATCGCGTAGGTCTTGGTGAAGGCCAGCGGCTTGAACATCCGCCCGGACTGTTCGTTTAAAGCAAAGACCGGCACGAAGGAGACGGTGATCACCAGCAGCGAGAAGAACAGGGTCGGCCCCACTTCCTTGGCGGCCTCGAGAATAATGTCCCAGTGCGGCTTCTTGCCCTGATCGCGCTCCAGATGTTTGTGGGCGTTCTCGATCATGATGATCGCCGCGTCGATCATGGCGCCGATGGCGATGGCGATGCCGCCCAGGCTCATGATGTTGGCGTTGATCCCCTGGGCGTTCATGACCGTGAAGGCCAGAAGAATGGCGACCGGCAGGGTGAAAATCGCCACCAGAGCGCTGGGCAGATGAAAGAGAAAGAGCGCCGTGACCAGGGCGACGACAATACTCTCCTCGATCAGCTTTTCGGTCAGGTTGGCGACGGCCCGCTTGATCAGGCCGGAGCGGTCGTAGACCGGGGTGATCGTCACTCCCTCGGGCAGCCCCGCCTTCAGGGATTCGAGTTTCTCCTTGACCAGGTCGATGGTCTTCAGGGCGTTCTCGCCGTACCGCATGACGACGATGCCCCCCACCACCTCGCCCCGGCCGTCCAGTTCACTGATTCCCCGCCGCAGCTCGGGCCCGAAGCCGATCTCGGCCAGATCCCTGAGCAGAATCGGGGTACCTTGCCGGTCGGTGCCCACCACCACCAGCTCCAGGTCGGTCAGGGAGCTGATATAGCCCAGCCCCCGCACCATGAATTCGGTTTCGCTCAGCTCCAGAAGCCGGCCGCCGACATCGTTGTTGCTGCGCTCGATGGCCCTCCGGATCTGGGGGATGGTGACATGATAGGCGAGGAGGCGGACCGGATCGATGGTCACCTGATACTGCTTGACATAGCCGCCGATGGAGGCGACCTCCGAAACCCCCGCCACCGAAGTCAGCTCATAGCGCAGGTACCAGTCCTGAATGGCACGGAGCTCCTGGAGATCGTGACGATCGCTCTCCAGGGCGTATTCATACACCCAGCCCACCCCGGTGGCGTCCGGCCCCAGACTGGGGGTCACCCCAGCGGGTAGCCGGCCCGCCGCGTAATTGAGATACTCCAGGACCCGGGAGCGGGCCCAGTAGATGTCGGTGCCGTCCTCGAAGATGAGGTAGACGAAGGAGAGCCCGAAAAAGGAGTAGCCGCGCACCACCTTGGCGCCGGGCACCGCCAGCATCTGGGTGGTCAGGGGATAGGTGACCTGATCCTCCACCACCTGCGGGGCCTGGCCGGAGTATTCGGTGTAGATGATGACCTGGACGTCGGAGAGGTCGGGGATCGCGTCCACCGGGGTCTGGCGCAGACTGTAATAGCCGGCTCCGATCCCGAAGGCGGTAAGGATCACCACCAGCAGCCGGTTGCGCACCGACCATTCGATTATTTTTTCGAGCATAAGAAGTCTCTGGGGCCTGTCTGATTAATGAAAGAGATGTTCCAGATCCGCATCCGCCGGGGGAGTTTCCGGCGCGGCCGCGGGGGGCTCTTTCGGGATCATCTTGTTCACCGCCTCGCGCAGCCGGCTTTCCGAGTCGAGCATGAACTGGGCCGAGGTCACCACCGTTTCCCCCTCGTGCAACCCGTCGAGAATCTGGACCAGACCGTCGTCGGACTCCAGACCGAGACGGACCCGGCGCGGGTCGAAGCGGCCGTCGCCCAGGGCGACAAAGACCGTCTCATACTGACCGGAGCGCAGCACCGCCTCGCCGGGTATGGTCAGGGCCTGCTCCACTCCGTGACCGGCAATGCTCACATTGACGTACATCTCCGGCTTCAGTTCCCGGTCCCGGTTGTCCACCTCGATTCTGGCCTTCACCGTGCGGGTTTTCGCCTCCATGTATGGATAAATGGCGGCGATTTTACCGCTCAGGGAAGCGTGGGGATAGGGGAAGTCGATGGTCACCCCCTGCCCCTCCTTGACCCAGGGCAGCTCATACTCGTAAATATCGGCATAAATCCAGACCCGCGAGAGGTCGGACAACTCCAGCAGCTCCTGGCCGGCCTTGACAAAAGCCCCGGCATTGACCGCTTTTCTGGTGACGATGCCGGCCTGGGACGCATAGAGGGTCAGGGTCTTGTTGATTTTGCCACTCTCTTCCAGGGCCGCGATCTGCTCCGGGGTAATGTCCCAGTAGCTCAGGCGCTGCCGGGAGGCGCTCAACATACCGCGGGCTCCGGCCGCGATCTCCGGGAAGGGGCTGTCGGCCTGGGTCTTGCTCTGCCGGACCGCCAGCAGAAACTCCTCCTGGGCCGAAACCAGCTCGGGGCTGTAGATTTCGAGCAGGGGCTGCCCCGACGCGACCGACTCCCCGGTCCGGCTGACATGCAGGGTCTCGATCCAGCCGTCGATCTTGGCATTAACCGTGTACTGGGCCGATTCCGGATAAGCGACCAGCCCCACGGTCCGCACGGTGCGCTGCAGATCACGCCTGACAACGGGGGCGGTGCGAACCCCCATGTTCTGCTGAGTGACGGGATCGATGGTGATGATCGTGCCATCGTCTCCCTCCTCGCGGCGCCCTTCCTGGTCGCGGACCGGGACCAGATCCATGAAGCAGATCGGGCATTTGCCCGGGGCCTCCCTGATGATGAAGGGGTGCATGCTGCATGTGTAGAGCTGGGTGGCCTCGTCCACCTCGTCCGATTCGGCGGCCTCGGCCAGGCTGTGTCCGTGGCCTTCGTGGTTCAAAACGGCACGGAACCCGGCCCCCGTCGGGATCAAGAGAAAAAACGACAGGGTCAGAATCAGGTCGACAAAGGGGCGGCGGCGAAAGAAATTGCTCATCATTCAGGTTTCCTGTCAGGGTATTAAGGTTTCGGCTGAAGCTCGGGGCTGTGTCGCCCTATTCCGGCCACTGGTCCAGGGTCAGGGCCGCTTCGGCTTCGAGACGGACGACATTGCGTTCATGGTCGACCAGGACCCGATAATACTCATTTTCGTACCGGTAGAGATCCAGAAGATTGTCGAGCAGCATGGTGAAGGGCTGACGCCCGACCTGATAGCCGCTTACCGAAGCCTCGAAGGATTGGGTGGCCTGGGGAATAATGCCGCCTTTATAGAGCTTCAGGAGTTGCCGATTTTTTTCGAGCCGGCCGAAGACGTCGTGGATGGCGAAGCGGGTCTCGTTAAGGAAATTATCTAGCTGGTGCCGGACCATGTTCTCGCCCTGGGCCGCTTCGCTCACCGCCTCCCGCCGCTTTTCCCGGAAGATCGGCAGAGTGACGGAAAATTCCAGGCCGGCAAAATCGGTGCCCTGATCGATACGGTTCTCCTCACGAAACGTGTAAACCGCCCCCAGGGAGAAATCCGGGTAGCTGTTGAGAGAGGCAAGTTTCTGCTGGGCGGCGGCCTGTTCAAGCAAACCCTGGTATGCCCCGGCCAGGGGCCGCTGCGCCGCTGCCTTCTCCTGAAGCTCTTCCCGGCTGTAAGGAAAGGGCGATGGATCCAGCTCGACGGGCAGTTTGACCGAGGTCTCCGGCGGTCGGTTGACCAGGGTGTTCAGGGACGCCCGCGCCGTGTCGCGCTGCTGGCTGAGGGCCAGGCGGCGCTCCAGCAGGGCCGAGCGCTCCAGTTGGGCCCGAAGGATCTCCGCCTGTTGCCCCTTGCCGGTGGCGTATCTGGTTTCACTAAGGGTGATAAAATCCTCAAGCAAGTCCAGGCTCTGCTCGGTAACCGCCAGTAACCGGCTCTGCAGATAAAGGGTGAACCAGACCTCCTTGACCTGACGAATCAACTGCAGGCGGGATTCCCGGTAAGCCTGACGGTACCAGACCGCCTGCTGCCGGGCAATTTCACCCTTGGCCGCCAGCTTGCCGGGAAAGGGGAAATTCTGGGTCAGCCGCACCACCTTACCGGTCATCGGCGTCTCGCTATCGCTCAGGGTATCAACCGGGTAATTAGCCAGGGCCAGGGAAAGGCGAGGGTCGTCGAGACTGTCGGCGGCGGCAATCCGGTTGTCGTAAACCCGCCAGCGGGCCGCTCCGGCCTGCAGATCAGGATTGGCGGCGAGCGCCCGGCGGACCAGGTCGGACAGTTCCCGGTCCGCAGCGGCGGAAGAGTCCTGACTCCAGGCAGGGCCGGGAAGAATCGCCAGAGCGATCAGAATTGTTAACAGGAAACGGATACTACTGGACATCAAGGTTAGCCTCCGAAATTAATTGTTTCGGTTTTAAGCAAAGGCAACTACCGTGCCAGAACTCGTCACCCCTGCAACATACCGGAATAATAAGAGATTTAAGAAAACACCATCCTCCGGACACCGTCTATCACTGAAGAACATTCTTCAGCTAAAGAATATTCTTCAAATATTTTTCGCCTTTGCCCAGCCCCCGGCCAACAGGTACAACCTCTACATATCGCCATCAAGAGGTGCTCCGAAAATGATATTTTCCAGAGATCCGCACCGATCGGCAATTCAGTCCGTTTAAAAACCTGATTTACACTTTATCGGGTAAACCATGCCGGTCACTTCGATGACGGTGGCTACGCCTGGATTGCAATCCCCGGTGCGGGAGCGGCTTCAGCCGCGAAATCCAAAACAACCTTTTCGTTTATTGTATTCAAATTGGCGGATATAAATCCAGGTCAATATTGGCAGAGATAAGCAGGAAAAGGTTTGAATCAATTTGAGCGGGCCAACGGCTTTAAAATATCTGATCGAAGAGGGAGAGGTCGAGCCGGGGTGGAAGATGCGAAAAGCACCGGGCGATGATCACCAGCTCGGCCATGGGATTGCCGAGCTGGTGATCAGATAAAGAGAAGCTGCCTTGCTGGTCGGATGAGCATTGTGAGGCAATGCCCGGGCCAAGGATAACTGTTCAGGCCGGGAGGCCTAAGCCGTTGTCAAAGAATAACATGACCATTCAGTACGCCAAGACGGCATAAGGAGCCGTATAAGAAGGCTCGAAA
>JBHEOZ010000114.1:1136-6411 GCA_046260555.1 Desulfurivibrionaceae bacterium | reverse complement strand
CTCTCCTTTAAGCTGGACACCATTTCCGCCTTTTTCCTGATCCCGGTTTTCCTCATTTCACCTCTGGCGCTGCTCTACAGCTTTCATTACCTGGAGAAGCCGGAGCAGTCGATCCGGACCGCTCTCAATTATTTTTGTTACGCCATCCTGGTGGCTTCCATGGCCCTGGTCGCTACCGCCAACAATATCGTGACCTTCGCCCTGGCCTGGGAGCTTATGTCGCTTTCCTCGTTTTTTCTGGTGGTTTATGAATATCAGGCCAGGGAGACCCGGCGGGCGGGCTACCTCTATTTCATCTTCGCCCAGGGCGGCGCCATGTTCCTTTTTGCCGCCTTCGGTCTGATCTACTCCCACACCAACAGCTTTTCCTTTGAGCAGGTCGCAGCCATCCCCGAAAATATCAAATTGCTGGTTTTTATCCTGGCCTTTATCGGTTTCGGTTCCAAGGCGGGGATCTTCCCGCTCCATATCTGGCTGCCCCATGCCCATCCCGCCGCTCCCAGTCATATTTCGGCGGTGATGTCCGGGGGGATGATCAAAATGGGGATTTACGGGATCGTCCGGATTTACAGTCTGCTGGGCAGTGTCGATATGACCTTCGCGGTAATTGTGCTCGTCGCCGGCATGATCACCGGGGTTCTCGGGGTGGTTTACGCGCTCGGCAAGCAGGATATGAAGAAGATGCTGGCCTACTCCAGTGTCGAAAACATCGGGATCATCCTGATGGGTCTCGGCATCGGCATGGTCGGGGTTGCCGGCGGGGTCAAGACCATGGCTTTTTTTGGTTTTGCCGGGGCCTTTCTGCATGTCTTCAACCATGCCATTTTCAAATCCCTGCTGTTCATGGGGGCCGGGGCCGTGCTGCACAAGACCGGGACCAGATCGATCAACCAGCTCGGCGGGCTGATGAAACGGATGCCGACTACCGGCAAGAGCTTCCTGGCCGGCTCCATTGCCATTTCCGGGCTGCCGCCGTTTAATGGTTTCATCGGGGAATTTCTCATTTACTTCGGGGCCTTCCAGGGCCTGGGGCTGCATGGTCTGCCTTTTGTGCTGACCACTCTGACTATTATCTCCCTGGCCGTTGTCGGCGGCCTGGCCACGGCCTGCTTCACCAAGGCGGTCGGCCTCGCCTTTTTAGGCGAACCCCGCAGCGAAGCGGCCGCCAACGCCGGTGAAGCCGGATTTACCATGCAACTGGTGATGGTGCTCCTGGCCGCCTCTTGCCTCCTGATCGGGATCTTCCCGGAACCCTTTGTCCAGCTCGCTTTTAACGGCCTGCGCGATCTGAACCTGGTCGGCGCGGCCGATCCGGGCCTCTTCCTGACCCTGGTCAGGAATATCGCGATGACCGCCAGCCTCTTCCTGGCCCTGATCATCACCATTACCCTGTTGCGCCGAATGCTCTATGTCCGCAAGCAGGTGGAGCGCGGCCCGACCTGGGGTTGCGGCTTCACCCAGCCCACCGTCAGGATGCAGTACACCGGGACTTCCTATGCCATGTCGATGGTCGATTTTTACCGGCCCTTCGTCCCGGCCAAAACCGTTTACAGCGGCATCAGCAAAATTTTCCCGGGCGTAACCACCTATGAGACCAGGGTCGAGGATCTTGCCGAAAATTATATCCACCGGGGCCTGATCAGGCCGCTGGTGAAATATTTACATAAACTGCGCTGGATTCAGCACGGCAAGATTCAGCTTTATATCGGTTATATCGTTTTGGCGATAGTGGCCCTGCTGATCTTTATTTAAAGCGCTCAGTCAAGTTTACAGTACGACATTTCTGGTAGAGGTAATTAATGGAATCCATCATCTCGTTTGGCATCGCAATGCTTGCCGCGCCGCTTTTCCCCGGGGTTATTCTCAAGATGAAGGCCTTCTGGGCCGGCAAAAAGGGGCCGCCGCTGCTGATAAAATATTACACCTTTTTCAAGCTGTTGAGGAAAGGCTCGGTATACAGCAACAGCACAACCTTTGTCTTTAAAATGGGGCCGACCCTCTCCCTGGGCGCCGTGATTATGGCCTTGCTCTTTTTACCTTTGGGCGGCACGGCGCCGATCCTCGCCTTTGAAGGCGATGTGATCCTGATCTTTTACATGCTGGCCCTGGGCCGCTTTTTCACGATCTGCGCCGCCCTCGACACCGCCTCGCCCTTCGAAGGGATGGGGGCGGCCCGGGAGGCCTACTATTCGACCCTGGCCGAAGCGACCATCTTTGTAATCCTGGTCCTGTTCTACCGGCTCAGCGGCGCTTTAAGTTTCGCCGAGTTTTTCTCCGGGCCGGCGCCGATCACCGTTCTGGGACCGGCCGGCGCCTTGCTTCTCCTGGTGATCGTTTCGCTGTTTATGGTCCTCCTGACCGAAAACTCCCGGGTTCCGGTGGACGATCCCGCCACCCATCTCGAACTGACCATGATCCATGAGGTCATGATCCTCGATCACTCCGGCCCTGACCTGGCTCTGATCGAACTGGGCGCCTTCTATAAACTGTTCTTTTACGCCGCCTTTATCACCCATATCCTCCATCCCCTGCAATATGGGGCGCCCTGGGCGAATGGCCTGGCCTTTTACGGGATTATGGTTCTGATTTACGCGGCGGTCGGGGTCACCGAATCGATCATGGCCCGCTTCCGAATGAACCTGGTGCCGAAATTCATCCTGACTTCCTTTGCCCTGGTGTTCTTCGCCACCATCCTGACCATGGGGGTTATTAAATGATTCAGTTAGCTGATGCCTTTCTGGCCGTGATTCTGCTCTCGGTGCTGCTCTCCCTGGCTTCGAACCGCTTGAAGGCCCTGGTGAAAATCATGGCCCTGCAGGGTATCATGGTTTCCCTGATTCCCCTGTTTCTCGCCCAGCACCAGGCTCTGGAGGGGGGCGCCCTGCTGCTCATGCAGGTGATGATTCTGATCAAGGGGTTGCTGATTCCCGGCATGCTTTTCATGGCAGTCAAAAGGGTCTCCATCCGGCGGGAAATTGAACCGATCATCGGCTATCACGCCTCGCTGTTCTCCGGCCTGATGCTGATCCTTGCTTCCGCCTTTATCACCGACCGGCTCCAGGTTGCCATGCCCGGCAATCAGGTCCTGCTGATGATCACCGCCATCACCACTTTGTCCGCCGGCCTTTTTCTGATGATGAGCCGGCGCAAGGCGATTACCCAGGTTATCGGTTACCTGATGATGGAGAACGGGATTTACCTGATCGGCACCGCCCTGGCCAAACAGACCCATACCATGTATGTCGTCGAATTCGGGGTGCTGCTCGATCTCCTGGTGGCGGTTATGGTCATGGGAATCATTTTGAATAATATCAACAGCGCTTTTGACGATGTAGACACCGGCTTTCTCGAGGAGCTAAAAGATTGACGACCCCTCCTGGATTTAGCGAGCCGCCGGCTTGAACTTTTACCTGGCGGTCTCCTGGGGCAGGAAGGAATTTAAAGAGCCTTTATAAGGATTGAGTCTATGTTAGAACTTGTGTTTATAGTGCCGATACTGACCGGGATTATCGCGGCCTTCATCCCGGTGCAGCTGGGCCGGGGGGTCCTGCTGGTTTCCGCGGTGCTGCATCTGCAGATTACCCTGATGGGCTGGCTCGGCAAGATCAGCCCCGCCGCGACCGGCTATTTCAACAGCGCGCCGGAAGGGATGCTGGTCCTCCTGGTCACCTCCTTTATCTTTCTGTTTATCAGTATCTACGCGGTCTCGTACATGAAAGAGACCCAGATGGACAACGAATCGGTTTTCATCGGCTGCATGCTCTTTTTCCTGGCCTCCATGAGTATGGTCGCCCTGGCCGATCACCTGATCGTCCTGTGGATCGCCATCGAGGCCACCACCCTGGTCAGCGCCCCTCTGATCTTTCTTAACCGCTCCAGGGCCGCCCTGGAAGCCACCTGGAAATACGTGCTGATCTGTTCGGTGGGAATCGCCCTGGCCCTGCTCGGCACCTTTTTTATTACTCTGTCGATGGACCTCGCCGGTGTGGATGTCCCCCTGACCTTCTCTTCCCTTTCTGCGGTGGCCGATCAACTTAATCCGATCTGGCTGAAGGCGGGCTTTATCTTTATCATTATCGGCTACGGCACCAAGATGGGGCTTGCCCCGATGCATACCTGGTTGCCGGACGCCCACAGCCAGGCGCCGAGTCCCGCTTCCGCTTTATTGTCCGGGGCGCTTTTAAACTGCGCTTTTCTCGGGGTCTACAAGGTGCATACCTTGATGTACGGCGCCGGGATGGGCGATTATTCGAGCCAGGTCCTGATCGTTTTCGGACTGATCTCGATGGTGGTTGCCGGCGTCTTTATTCTCAACCAGTCCGATTACAAGCGGATGCTGGCCTATTCCAGTATCGAGAATATGGGGATTATCGCCTTCGGCATCGGGATCGGCGGTCTCGCCACCTACGGCGCCATGCTCCATCTGGTCCACCATTCCCTGATTAAATCCTCGCTGTTCCTCTCCGCAGGAAATATCCTGATGGGTTACGGCACCAAGCAGGTCAAGCGGGTCGGCAATATGGCGCAGCTCTTTCCGAAAAGCTTCGGCTCGTTGTTCGCCGGCTTTGCCGGGATCTCGGGCTTCCCGCCTTTCGGGATCTTTATCAGCGAACTGCTGATTATTATCGGCGCCTTCCAGCGCGGCCAATATCTGAGCGTCACGATCTTCATCTTCAGTCTTGTCCTGATCTTCGCGGGGGCCGCCCGGATTGTGATGCGGATGTCCTTTGCCGCCACCGACCAGGAAGTGCTGGTCGAGGAAAAATTCTTAAGGGTTTTGCCTTCCTACGCCCTGCTGCTGACTTCCCTGGCACTTTGCATCTGGCTGCCGGATCAGCTTTATCAGACTATTCTTAACGCGATTTCCGTAATCGGAGGAGCAGTCCATGGATAACCTCCTGCAAATCAAGAACGGCGAAAAGGTCAGCCGGGCCGATATTCCGCAGCTGCTCTTTGCCGATTTTCGCCAGGCCCTGCTCGATATCGCCGATCAGGACGGTTACATAGTTCAGTTTTTCGCCTACCAGGCCGAGGAGGCGAACCGGCTGCTGGCCGTGCTGCGCCGGGACGGAAAATTGTACGCGGCCGGCTGCGAGGTAGGGGACAGTTACCCTTCCCTGACCGCCGCCAATGAAAAATTTCATATGTTCGAGCGGGAAATTGCTGAACAGTACGGTATTACCCCGTTGAATCATCCCTGGCTGAAAATGGTCAGGTACCATAGCAATTATCGCGATGTCCCCGATGTCTTCGGTAATAATTATCAGGAAGATAT
>JBHEOZ010000114.1:0-1126 GCA_046260555.1 Desulfurivibrionaceae bacterium | reverse complement strand
ATGCCGGGATTATCGAACCGGGCCATTTCCGTTTTCAGTGTATCGGCGAAACCGTCCTGCACCTGGAGATTCAGCTGGGCTACCAGCATCGCGGCGTTGAAAAGATGCTGCCCACCGTGGCGACAAAGCGTCTGCCGGTGATCTGCGAGTCCATCGCCGGCGACACCGCCATCGGTCATAACCTGACGAGCTGCCAGGCCCTTGAAGCGCTTGCCGATCTGCCGGTCGATCAGGGCGCCCAGGAGGTCAGGGGTATCGCCCTTGAGCTTGAGCGGATCGCCAACCATGTCGGCGACCTCGGCGCCTTAAGCGGCGATGTCGCCTTTAATCCGCCCGCCGCCTATTTCGGCCGGCTGCGGGGCGAGTTTTTAAATCTTCTCCAGGTCTTGTGCGGCAATCGTTTCGGCAAAGGGTTGATCAGGGCGGGCGGGGTCGCCTTCAGGATGGGCGAGGAACAGCGCCGGCTTATTCTGGACAAGATCAACGAGACCCGGCCGGAACTCGAGCATGTCTGCGATCTGCTCTTCTCCGCCCATACCGTGATGGCCCGGTTCGACACTACCGGCACCGTCCGCCGGGAACGGGCCCGGGAACTCGGTCTGGTCGGTTATGCCGGCCGCGCCTCCGGGCTTGGCTATGACGTCAGGGTGACTTTCCCCACCGGCTGCTACCCCGGCCTGCCGCCCAATCAAAACGAGATGACCAACGGCGATGTCAGCAGCCGGGCCACGGTGAGGCGGGAAGAGATCATGCACTCCCTCAATCTGATCGAGACCCTGGTGCGGCGCCAGGGTGAGACCGAGCCGGTCTTTCTGAAAGAGTATCAGCTGGCCCCTTCCTCCTTCGTGGTGACCATCAATGAAGGATGGCGCGGGGAAATATCCCATTGCCTGCTCACCGACGATCAGGGGCGGCTCGAGCGCTACAAGGTCAAGGATCCCTCCTTCCATAACTGGACCGGCCTGGCCATGTCGCTGCGGGATGAAGAGATCTCGGATTTTCCGCTCTGTAACAAGAGCTTCAACCTTTCTTATTGTGGCTTTGATTTATGATGGCGTCGCAAAAAGTCGCCAGCTCCTGCGTTGCTGCAAATTGTCTCGTCATTGCAGCGTACTGAAGTACGCTT
>JBHEOZ010000113.1:6229-6531 GCA_046260555.1 Desulfurivibrionaceae bacterium | reverse complement strand
CCTTCCGGCTGGCGGATTCGAGTACCGCGAAAGATGGCTGGGCGTCCTTGCCCAGCAGTTCTCCGGGATTAATCAGCAAGGCGCCATCGCCGGCCGTCTCCACCTGGTAACGATGATTGTGCCCGCAACATACAACCTCGAAGCCGCCCCCGGCCAAGAGCCCCCGAGCCATTTCGGGATAATGGGTGAAGGCGATTTTCAATCCCCCCGTTTCAACCGCGCCAAAGACCCCGTGATGGGAGATGGAGGGGAAACTGGTCCCGCAGGCCCGCCCGATCAGATGCTGGTCGCCGGCGTTGTTG
>JBHEOZ010000113.1:538-6219 GCA_046260555.1 Desulfurivibrionaceae bacterium | reverse complement strand
ATCTCCGCAATGAATGAGCAGACCGGCGCCGAGCCCGTTGCAATGCTCGACCGCGGCCCGAAGATTGGGGATATTATCATGACTGTCGGAAAGTATGGCGATTTTCATGGCTGAAGTTCATTCGTCTTAAAAAGAGGGCTGAGCCAAAGATTGTCGGTCCCGGAGATAAGCGGCCTCGAAAAACCGCGGGGTGACCGGCCGGCAACCCTTGACTCATTGCTCAACGATCTCGGTTCCGGGAGGCGGGGTGAACTCAAAGGCTTCCGGATCCACCGGCGGATTCACCTTGAGATTGGAAAAAGTCAGATCGTTGCGGCTGCCGTAATGATCGAAAATCTGCATTCTGTTGATCATGAAAGCATCATCCAGCCAGAGGTAGAGGTATTCGACCTGGGGATGCGGTTGCTTGGGGGTAAGCATCAAGTCGGGGGGAGTGCCGCAACAATAATCATCGCCAGGCTCTTTAACCTCGAAATCCCGAAGCAGATCTCCCTCGCCGGCGAAAAAGGCATAGGTGACATCGGACTGCAAATACTCCTCGGCGGGCATGATCATGAGCTGCTCGGCCTCGGCAAAATACATGGATATCCGCTTGCCGTCGCTGATAATCACCTGATGTTCCGGTTCCAGATAATCCCAGCGGATCAGACCAGGTTTCCGGATCAGCAGAGAACCACCGCCCTCCCGCTGGCGGCGACTAAGCTTCATGGATGAAATCTGCTCGAAATCAGCCTTGAAAGTTGTGGTGTTGTCGTAAGTGGACTGCAGTTTGGCGGCTTGTTGCCGGGGGGTAAGTTCCGTCGCCGGGACCGGAGAGGCAAAGACCGGCAAAATCACAAATAGCGCCAGGAGTGTATAAATTCTAAAGATTGTCATTAGCTAATTCCAAATTTATCTTTCTGCCGAAAATCTTGGCGGCAATTTCCAAAGCGGTATCGGTCACATCTGAAACATAGTAACGATTGCCCTGCCCCGCCACCATATCCCCCCCGATATCGGGATTTTTTTCCATGAAAATCCGTAATTCAGCGGCCACCGACGCCGCGGAATCGATCACCCGAACCCTTTTACCGATCCTGGGCTGAATGATGCTCCGGAGCAAGGGGTAATGGGTGCAGCCCAAAACCAAGGTATCGACCTGTTTCATTTTCAGGGGGTGCAGATAGCTACGGACAACCATTTTGGTCTCGCGCCGATCAAGCCAGCCCTCTTCGACCAGCGATACCAGCAGAGGACAGGGAGAGGACTCGACCCTTACCCCCGGCGCGGCGGCCGCAATCATTTTACGGTAAATGCCGCTCCGGATCGTCGCCCGGGTACCGATCACCCCGACCACGCCGTTCCTGGTAGCCGCAATGGCCTGTTGAACAGCCGGGGTAATAACCTCAAAGACCGGCACATCAAACTCCTGCCGGATTAAATCGGAGGCAACACTGGCGGCCGAGTTGCAGGCGATAACGACCACTTGGGCACCTTGCTCCAACAGGAATCTGGTGTTCTGGCGGGAATAATGAATAATCCTTTCAGGACTCTTGGGACCGTACGGCGATCTGGCGGTATCGCCGAAATAGATCAGCGGATAATCGGGTAGCGCCTCTTCGATGGCTCGAGCCACTGTCATGCCGCCAACCCCGGAATCAAAAACCCCAATCATCATTTATTACCGGTTATATAAGGGCCGCGGTCCGCAGTGGAGGAACAAATAAGCATTTATTTTTCAACCTGCGCAATATGTGTAACCAATCACGGGATGAGGCGCCCGGTTCGGTCCGTCTCCCATCCTGTAAGCGATTACAGGGTGGTGCAGGTTGCGGCAAGCGGAACGGCGATGCGTACTTTGGTACGTGAGCCGGACCGATCGCCGCAAGATGCGGCGCCCTGTGATCGCTTACCTCAAATTAGCTTGATCCGGTACTCGGGTCCGAACTGAATGCCGACCAGCAGGGTCAGGTATTCCTGGAGATGCCGGGTCAGCAGGAAGTTCTCCCGGACATAATTTCTCGCCTTGGCGCCCATCTCCTCCATCATCTTCCGGTTCTGCATCAGATAGCGGATCCTGAGCGCGGCCCCTTCCGGGGTATGGACCAGGAAACCGGTATGGTAGTTGATGACCTGCAACTGGATGCCGCCGGTATCGCCGCCGATCACCGGTTTGCCCTTCCACATCCCTTCGGTGACGGTCAGGCCGAAACCCTCCTTGGTCGATTTCTGCAGGACGATATCGGCCGCCCGCTGCAGGGCGTTAATGATGCGGTGCGCATCCGGCGGCAACAAGAGGACATGGATATCGGGATCGTTTCCGGCCGCCGCCTTAACCTCATCGAGAACCAGAGCCCCTTCCGGATCGTCGGTTGCCTCACCGCCGGCCAGGACCAGTTGCAGATCAGGCACAAACTTTTTGGCGAGCCGGTAGGCGAGGATCACCCCGACCGGATCCTTAAAGCGGTCATAACGCGAGATTTGCACGATAAGCGGCCGGACGGGGTCCAGCCCGTAGGCGTCATAAATGGCGGCCGCCTCTTCCTCCGGCAATTCGATGTTCTTATCGCTTAAGGGATCGATACTCGGCGGAATTATATACTGGGGATGCTCCAGGGGATGAGCGAAGGCCGGCAGCGAAAAGATGCTGGCGTCATAAGGGGTGACGATATTACGGATGTACTTCCAGACCGAACGATTAGGCCGGCTGGCGTCAATGTGGCAGCGCCAGATCCACTGGCCGCGGCGCTTGGGACAGTGCTGCAGCATGGCGGCGGGCTGGGGGTCGTGGATAAAGACGAAGTCCGCTTCCTCCAGAACCGGACGCAGCTTTTCGGCGTTCAGGAAATTGGTTTCCTCGTAAACCCCGAGAAGGCGGCGGGAGATGTCCAGCCGGGTGCCCTGCAGCCCGTTATGCATCCCCTTGGTACATTCGTAGAAATCATGATCGCCGCTGATCACCTCCCAACTGGTATTAATACCCAGATCATTGGTCAACGGCACCAGTTTTTCCAGGATCTCGGCCACCCCGCCGCCGACTCGGGTAGAGTTGACATGGACGATACTCATTCCAGCCAGCGGCCTGGCCAGTTGCCGGAGTCGTTCAATAACATCGGAACCCACCATGGCCGCATAAGATTCAAGCAAATAGCTCATCGGCTGCCTCCGGTGAAATATCGCAGAAAAAGACGGGCCAGACCATCCCTGGTCTGACTCAGACTGGAGAAAAACGGATCAAAGGCGGCCAGTTCCCGTTGCAGCTCCTGATATTCGTCGCCGAAACCGTTCAGCCAATAACTGAAATCATCGCAACATATATCAAGACGCCGCCGGGAATCGATGAAGTGATAGAATATTGAACTGGTCGACATCTTTCCGACAACCTCGGGCAGCTCCTCCGGCCTGTCGATCTCTAAAAAAGTATCGAAAACCACCAGCCGCGAGCGCAGAAATTCGAACTGCCGCCGAGCTCTGAGCCAGCGGCTGCTTTCGCTCTCATCCAGGCGTTCCTCGATGATGTCGACCAGCTCATGGCGCAACTCTTCGAGGTTGGCAAAGCTCCCGGGGTCGATTACGGCCAGGCGCTCCGACAGCACCGCCTCCTGAAGACTGTGCCGCACCCAGCCGGCGAAATCGTTGTTGAATTCCCTTACCTCGAAACGGGGGGATAACAGCCCGCCCCAGAAGTGATGATAGATGCTGTCGGTATTGATCCGCTGCAGGTTATCCAACAGACCGGTCAAGCCTGTTGCCTTGCGCCCGGTGGCGATAGCGATCAGGGCGCAATCCTTAACCGCAAATGCTTCTCCGCTTGCCATTCCAGCCTCCTCCGGTTGACGACGGATCCTGAAAATTGTACCGCCTTCAAATTTATCCTAGTAAGATTCTCGGTCCCGCCATCACCACCTGTCAAGGGAATTATCGGAACAACGGTGAAGAAGAAGGGAGAGAAATGAAAGAGCTGAGTGCGGAAGAGACAAGAAAACAAGAAGGTGAGATGAAATGAGGGAGGGCTCGGCGAACCGGTATACGGGTAAGTCGATAACGAATCCGAACTTTTTAGGAGGATGGCAAGGTCACCAGTTTTTCGCGGGGACCGTCGGCGACCACCTTGCCGCCATCCAGGGCGATAACTCGCTGCACCGTTTTGAGCATGACCGGGCTGTGGCTTGTCATGATCAGCACCGCGGAACTGTCGAGAAGCTTCGGCAGGCGCTCGGCCAGCAGCCGCTCGCTTTCGGGATCGAGCCCCAGGGTGGGCTCGTCGAGCAGCATTATCCGGGCGGGCTGGGCAAAAACCCGGGCCAGGGCGACCTTCTGGCGCTGACCGCCGGAAAGATTGGTGCCGCGTTCTTCCAGCTGCATCCCCAGTGACATCCGGCCGCTGTTGAATTCAATTTCAAGACCGGCGGCCCAGATCGCCTCGCTGAACCGCTTCGAATCCTTACAACCGGAAATCCGCAGATTTTCCTCCAGGGTTCCGGCAAAAACCGCCGGATCCTGCCCTTTAAAGGCCAGCCATTTGACCCGATCGAAACGGGAAATATCATCGAGGGCCAGGCCGTCGATCAGAATCTTCCCGCTATCCGGCCGGCAGAGCCCGCCAAGACACCGCAACAGGGTCGATTTGCCGGCCCCCGGTCGGCCCAGCAAACCGATGCGCTCGCCGGGAGCGACCGTAAACGACACGTCCACCAATGCCGGCGGCCGCTCCTCATAGTGTTTGCCGATCCCGATCACGGAAATGTTGCCCACAATAGTCGGCCGGGGGGTGCATTCGCGTTCCTCCACCTCTTCGAGGCTTTCCTCCAACCTCTCGGCGGAACGCATGAAATCCCGCCACTTCCCGGTCACCGCGAATAACGATCCCACCAGCGCCATGGAGCGTCCCGCCAGGATGTTGCAGGCGATGAGCTTGCCGATACTCAACAACTGGGCATAAATCAGGTAGACCCCCGCGGTCAGGATAACCACGGTGGTTACGGTCTGCATGATTGTCGAAAACATGGTCAGTTGATGCGCCGCCAGCCGTCTTCTGGTGTCGAAATCCGTCGACTGTTTCGCCAGTTGGCGCCAACCCCGCAGGAAAACGCCCGCGCCCGGCGTGGTCCGCACCACATCCAGGCAGCCCAGGGTTTCGCCTATAAACGACATCTTGAGGGTGTTCTTCTGCTCGGCTTCCTTGGAAAGTCCGGTCAGCCGGGTCTGCAGCACCAGTCCAATCGCCGCGTACAGCAGGACAAGGATCACGGCGGCAATCATCAACGGCCAGGAGATGAAGCCGATCACTCCAAGATAGAGGAAAAGAAAGGGGATATCCGCAATCGACAGCAGATAAGTGGAGGAGACAAAGTCACGGGACAGGGTCAGATCGCGATAGTTGGAGAGAAAGCGGGAAAAACCGCCGGGAGGATGATCGACCTGGGCGACCATTTTCGACCAGAGCCGTTCATCGCTGCGCAGGGTCTGGTCCACGCTGATCCGTTCCGTGGTCCAGCTCCGCACCAGGCGCATTCCGGCATCGGTGGCAAGATAGATCCCCATCCCGAAGACCAGCGCCCACAAGGTCTCGAACATCCCGTTCAGGGCGATCTTGTCATAGATCAGCAGGGCGAAGATCGGCAGCAAAAGCTGGCCGGAGTTAATGAAGAGGCTGGCAATACCTATCTCCGCCCAGGCCGCCCGCAGTTCCGGCCACAAGG
>JBHEOZ010000113.1:0-528 GCA_046260555.1 Desulfurivibrionaceae bacterium | reverse complement strand
GCGAAGCCGCCGGACTTATCCGCGGCCCGCGGCATCTCCAGCACCACGGCCTCGACATCGGCCCCGCTTTCGACATTGACTTCTGCGGACAACGGCGCGCCGTCTTCGCCCAGATACTGCCAACGTTGTTCCATGCGGTAGACAAGGGAGAACTCGCCATCGCCATTCCGCAGCAGGACAAGATCGCCCGGGATACTGAGAATATCAAGAAGCGGGCCGCGAAAATGTTTCGCGGAAAGCCCCATCCGCTCAAGCCGGCCGATTGCGGTTGACCAATCATCGGAGGCGAGCAGACGCTTGAGGCCCTTCCTAATCTGCGATCTCGCCGCACGGTCGGGACCGCAAAGGGCAGTGACCGCCTTCAGCACGGCCTGGTCGTCCAGTTTTTCAGCAGAGTTTTTTGAGAGAGAGGGGTTAGGAGTGTCTGTCATCAAGAGTTTTCTTGTGAAAAATGGATTGGTGAATCCTCACTCACAATGCAACATTTAGAATGTAAGTAATGAGGATAACACGTGAGAGCCCTTACAC